>DOIX01000358.1:17577-29627 GCA_003511885.1 Cyanobacteria bacterium UBA11153 | reverse complement strand
CCCTAAATCCCCCTTAATAAGGGGGACTTTGATCTGCTTTTTCTTCCTTTAAAGAATAGTTTTTGACCCCCCTAAATCCCCCTTAATAAGGGGGACTTTGAGTTTATTTTTATCCTTAACAAAGGGTAACTTTGCTCTTCCTTCTCCCCCCTTATTAAGGGGGGCTGGGGGGGATCTTTTACTAAGGTTCTAAAATTTGGGTTCGCCTTTAAGTTTTCGTACCGCTACAAAAGTGTCGCGATTAACTCCTGTCGGTCCCCAGTAGTTAAAGCCGTAGCTAAACTGTCCGTAACCGCCCATCATCAAGACAGGTTTCAGGCGAATCCGCGTCAAGCTGTTATGTCCGCCAGCCCGACGGTTGCCCCGCTCTGGTGACTTGGGTATGGACATGGTACGCTCCATAACGTGGTAGATAATGCAAATACCTTGGGGAATGCGGGCGCTGACTACTGCTCGCGTTACCACTACACCATGATCGTTGAAGATTTCTACCCAATCGTTATCGACAATGCCAATAGTTTCAGCATCGCGGTCATTAATCCAGAAGGGTTCAATTCCACGAGAGAGTGTCAGCATCCGGTGGTTTTCGGAATACATGGAGTGGATGTGCCATTTCCCGTGAGGGGTGAGATAGTTGAGGACAATGGTTTTCTCTGTGGGCTGATGACCATTGAGCATTACTAAATCGTTGGCTAGGCGAATATCGGGTTTGGGCTTATAGGTGGGTAGGTTTTCCTCAAAGAGAATGTAGCCCTCATGATCCAGGTAGAAATGCTGTCGCCCTGTGAGGGTGCGCCAGGGAACTAACCTTTCCACATTCAAGCAAAAGGCAGAATAGGGACGACCATTAGTCATAATCCCTGTCCAACAAGGGCTATTAAGGAGTCTTCTGGGTTGTTGGACTAAATCGCTGAATTGATAGCGCACGCCCCGCGTGGGTTCGGCTAAATCTGTTAGGGGTAAGCCTACTTTTTTCGACTCTGCCTCAAATGCCCGGTAAGCAACTTCTCCATTAGTTTCGGGGGCGAAGTGAAGAATGACATTGGCGGCTTCTACTGCATCTTTAACGGAAGGATATTGTTGTCCATTCCACTTCTGTAGAGGATGAGTTTTTTCTAATTCATCGTATAGGTCATCGGTATCCCAATGCAGCCCGTGCAACCCCATCCCATCTTTTTTGGCATTTTGTCCTAGAGAGATAAAGCGATTGTACAAATTGACGTAATCTCGCTCGACTACGACAAAGTTGGGCATAGTTTTACCGGGAATGGGTTCGCATTCTCCTTTTGTCCAATCTTTAATCGAGGGTTGGGCAATTTCTCCGGGGGTATCGTGTTGTAAGGGGACAGCAACGATATCCTGTATGGGTTGGGGGAGGTGAACTTTGGCTAATTCGCTGACTTTTTGGGCTAATGCTTGAAAAATATCCCAGTCACTCTTGGACTCCCACGCCGGGGCAACGGCGGCGGTGAGGGGGTGAATGTAGGAGTGCATATCGGTACTGTTGAGGTCGTTCTTTTCGTACCAGGTGGCGGTGGGGAGAACGACATCGGAGTAGAGTGCCGATGTATCCATGCGGAAGTTGATGTTTACGACTAAATCCAGCTTGCCTTGGGGGGCTTTTTCGTGCCAGACTACTTCTTCTTGGCAGGGATTAGTGGGGAGTTCATTTGCGATCGCATTCGTATGAGTTCCGAGATAATGTTTGAGGAAATATTCGTGTCCTTTGGCTGATGACATCAGGGCATTGCCGCGCCAAATGTACCAGACGCGAGGCCAGTTTTCTGGTGCATCGGGATTTTCGATGGAGAATTTTAATTCGCCGCTTTGGAGTTGCTGGACAATCCATTGCCGAATCTCGGCATCGCTATTGGCTCCTGCTGCTTTGGCTGCTGCTACCAATTCCAAGGAGTTGCGGTTAAATTGGGGATAAAACGGCAACCAGCCCATCCGAGTTGCTTTGATTTGCCAATCCATGGTATGGCTGGGGTCGGAACCTAATTGAGCTTCGATATGGTTGTTTTCGTAGCGCCATTGGTCTGTATGGACGTAGTGGAAGGAGGGTGCATTTTGCAGTCGAGGCGGTTTTACCCAATCTAAGGCCATCGCTAGACAAGTCCAGGAAGACATGGGAGCGAGTTTTTCTTGACCGACATAGTGGTTTAGTCCGCCTCCATTCTTGCCTACACAACCGCATAACATTAGTCCGGTCATGGCGGCGCGGTACATCAAGTTATTGTGATACCAGTGGTTAATCCCTGCTCCAATAATAATGCAGCATTTACCCTCAGTCCGTTCGGCTGTGGTTGCCCATTCCCGCGCAAACTGTAGGACTGTTTTGCGGTCAATACCCGTAAATTTTTCTTGCCATGCGGGGGTATAGGGAACGGTTTCATCGTCGTAATTTTCAGGATAGTCTCCTCCTAATCCGCGACTAACTCCAAACTGCGCCATCAGGAGGTCATAAATGGTGGCGACTGCAACTCGCCCGGATGGGGTTTCTAGGTATTTGACGGGGACTTCTCGCTGACAAACCTGTTCGCTGGCAAAATCGGTGAATTGGACGGGCAAATTAATATCATGATTTGCCAATAATGTCAATAGTGGCTGAATTTCTGTCCCATCTTGTCCGTCTTTCATTTCCAGATTCCACTGTCCTTTTTGGGTTTGCCAGCGAAATCCGATGGTGCCTTGGGGCATTCGAGGAGTGTTAGTATTTTGGTCGAATACTAAGTATTTCCATTGGGCGTTTTCGGTGTTTTGATATTCGCCCACTTGTTGGGCTGTTAGCATCCTTCCCGCTCGATAAGCCCCATCTTGTTCGTCTAGCACGACGAGGAAGGGTGCATCGCTGTAGCGTTTGAGGTAGTCGATGAAGTAATTGCTGGGATTTTCAACATGAAATTCTTTGAGAATGACATGATTTACTGCCATCCAGAAAGCCCCATCTTGCCCTGCATTGACGGGAATCCACCAGTCGCCGTACTTGGAAACTTGGCTGAAATCTGGGGAAAAGACGACAAACTTAGCACCCGCATGTCGCGCCTCCGCTACATAATGAACATCCGGTGTCCGCGTCATGTTGAGATTAGATCCCATGGAGACGATAAAACGGGATTTATACCAATCTGCGGCTTCTGCTACGTCGGTTTGTTCCCCCCAGACTTCAGGAGAAGCGTTAGGCAAATCGCTATACCAATCGTAGAAACTTAAATTTACACCTCCCATTAATTGGAGAAAGCGGGAACCACCTGCATAACTAAGCATAGACATGGCAGGAATCGGCGAAAAACCAACTACGCGATCGGGACCATGTTGTTTAATGGTATGAATAGTCGATGCGGCGGTAATTTCTAGGACTTCTTCCCAAGTAGCGCGGCGCATTCCGCCTTTGCCTCTGGCTTGCTGATATTGACGGCGCTTGGTTTCATTGAGTACAATCGATTCCCAAGCTGTGACAGGATCTTGATGTTGCTGTTTAGCTTCCCGCCACAAGTCGATTAATATGCCCCGAATATAGGGATATTTGACCCGAATCGGGCTATAAATATACCAAGAGTAGCTAATCCCGCGCTGACATCCTCTGGGTTCGCAGGGTGGGATACCTGCTTCTAAGTCAGGATAATCGGTTTGCTGCATCTCCCAAGTGACGATGCCATCCTTAACATAGATTGCCCAGGAACAACTACCCGTACAGTTTACCCCGTGACTGCTGCGAACTACTTTGTCATGCTGCCAGCGATTGCGGTAAAATTCTTCCCATTGACGCAGATCTGGGTTAATAATATCTTTAATCCAACTCATGATTTATTTCCCTCAACTAAGCGTTGACGTACACCCGTAATGCGATCGCGCCAGGTAATTTGACTGAGTAATGCTAGGAGCGTAAATCCCCCCAAACCCAAGAGGATAAACTTCCAGGTAGTAGAAATTCGGACAGATGAAACTTCGGTATTGCTCTTCCCGATTACCTCTTCCCCATTCCCCGTTTCCGATTGATTGGCGCTGTTGAAGAAAGCTAGGAGTTGGGCTTGTTCGTCTTCTGTCAGGAGTTTGTTTTGATAAATCCCTTGCATGGTAGGATAGGGCAAAGTTGGTAAAACTCCTTTAAGACCCTCTAATGTGTAGCGATCGATAACATGGGTTAAGTTGGGTCCAAGCGTACCACCTCTTAAGGCTCCTACCACGTTCACCGTATGACACGACATGCAAGCAGGTCCGCCATTTTGCAAAGGCATGATTCCGGTAAATAATTTTTGCCCAATAACGGCATCTTCAGTAGAGTTAGATGCAGTTAAATTTTCTGTAACTGGTTGAATAGCGATCCCGCTTTCTGTCACTTCTCTGTCCAACGGTGCTGTTATTTCTACCTTTTCTGTAGCAGCAGTAACATTACCAGCCGTATTTTCCAGATAGACTACAATAGCTTCTACTTGGTCAGGCGGCAAACCCATATTAGGCATAGCAACCCCATAATATTGCCCAACCAATTCAGTTGCGATCGCATCTCCTGACGCAATCACTTCCTCTGGCGCTGCAATCCACTGTAGCAGCCAATTGCGATCGCGTCTTTGGGTTACATTTTGTAAATCTGGCCCATAACTCGTGCCACTGCCATCTACTGAATGACAAGAAACACAAGACTGTACAAATAAAGCTTTCCCTTCCTCTACAGTAGCAGCGGTTGCATTTGCTATACTCCCAAACAACAGGAGTCCGCTGGTTAATAGCATCACTAATAATGACTTAACCCAGCCGCGCCACCAGCGTTGCCATTGCTGAGTCAGCCTTGACATCAATTCCATTCTGCTTTTCACCTTTGTTTTAAGCTTTTTTCGCCAATTCGTTTTCCACCCAAGAGAAGACAGCTACGGTAGCAGACATTCCCAAAGTGGCTGCGGCTAAAGCAATAACTTGTTCGATTTCGTCTTTGGATATACCCAGAGCAACTGCTTTCCGTACATTGGCACGGATTTCTCCTTCTCGCATTGCCCCGATAGCTATCCCCAATTTAATTAACCTCAGTGTTTTGTCATCCAAAGGTCCTTCTCTACCAGCTTCGCTAAGTTGTTCCCATGCTTTTTCCAGTTTGGGATAGCGTTTCACAAACTGTTGATAGATTTCTGGGGGAGAAGGAACAACTTCTGTACTCATAAGAAAATTTGGAAAGTTATGAATTCCTGACATGCTCATAATATGAGCCAGGTAAATCTAAGTTGAAAGTCTTAACTTTAGATTTAGGATTGAAGTCTGAAACCTTGAATCTGTAGTTGAGAAGTATAGCAAGGGACTAGGGGCTAGGGGCTAGGGAAGAAAGTCGTAAAATCAAGGGTTTGAGGAATTTAGAATGCCTTAACCGCCCTGGCGGTTGCTATATCTTTCATCTAATTTAGTTAATAAGTAAAAATACTTAGCAACCGTGGAAGGAAACTTTCTCAAATTTGCTGCTGGTAAATTTAACATTTATTTCCTAGAGCCATTGCAATGCAAGGGATTTAGAAATATGGAAACTGACTCGACCGTTTCCTGGTGACCTCATCAACATTTTCAAGTGTAAGGCAACAATCTGGGAAACTCTTTGACTTAAGTCAAAAGAAATCTGGAAAGATTCTTAATTCTGGTATTTTTTTATAAGAAATGTAAAATAACATAAATTTTTATGTACAAAACATACAAATCATAAAATTTTCCAGGACTAATAAGCTGCGGCTCATCTAAATTGGATATGAAATTTGTCAAAAGGGGTGTGGGGATATAGAAATTCAATGGGCAGTAACTTATCAAGTCGGGTGGCATGGGTGGTGTCAAAAACTCTCAGCGTCGCCGCGTCATTCGATTGGTATGTTTGAACGGAATCTTTACCCAGTTGTTATACTGAATTTAACCACTTGTGGGACTTGAGCATGACTTCCGAACTCTATCTGTAAATAGCACTAGCTAGTCGTGCCGCCTTTCCCCAAGTGGCCTTCACTTCATCAAAAGATAAAATCGAGTTGGCAATGGCGAAAGACGATTCCAGCCGAGTTGAAGAAGTGGCTAGGGAAGATTTAGTAATGTTTATTAATGCTTGTCTTTCCAGCACCGGGCAACGAGAATTTTATGACGATAATTATGGTCAAAAAGTATCGCTGAGTTTTTTACATGACTATATTTTAGGCAACTATCGCTTACTCTACTGTCGCACCTTAGCAGCGGGAATCAACCATTTTAATCAAATCCAGATTATTCTCAAATTGCTAGAAACAGGGAAAGAAACTAAACCAGAAAACCGATGGGAAGAGAATCGCTTAATTACAGAAACTCTTCATCGTTTACCAAGTCACCGTGCCTGGAATTTACTCCTACAAATTCGTAAGAGGCATATTAATAACCGTCGTGCTAGAGCGATTGTTCGGGATTACCTTGCCAGTCGTGGGGAACGGCTGGAGTTTGATGCAGTTAAGTATCGCTCCAAGTTACAGGCGATCGCAACTCATCATCATCTAAAATTAGAAAAAGAACTTAATTCTTTTCTCTTTCGCCACTGGCAGAAATCTTTTGCAACAGAATTATTCGAGAAATTTAGACAGGGGTATTATAGTGCCAGCGCTATTTATAATTTGCCTTATACCATTGCCGAAGGATTAGCCATCAAACACAAGATTCCTCGCGATATTTTTCTAGCACGGATTGAAAACCAGATGACTGTCAATGAGAAATTACGCCTTCAAGGCAGTGCCGAAAAAGCCGGAATTGCTATCGCAATCGAACCCCACCGTTTATCCTTAACTAAGTTAGCGCTATACATTCTCTCCTTATCTCCGGATATTCGGCAACAGCGAAGAGATGAATTACATCATGGGATGGAAAATAGCGCCCGTGCAGCACTCAAGCATTCACATCTAGAATTAGGGAGAGTAGCCATAGTTTGCGATCGCAGTTATTCTAGTTATGGTTCCTCAGAAAAACGCCGTCGCCCTTTAGGTATTGCTTTGGCTCTGCACTATTTGATATCGGTTTGTGCGCGAGAATACCAAGCCTTTTGGACTGTGCCGACTCCGGATTCATTGTTAGTAACTCCTTATGGACAAACTGATTTAGCTACGCCTTTACTTTCTGCACTAATTTGGCAGCCTGAATTAGTAATTATTGTCTCAGATGGCTGGGAAAACGATCCACCTGCGGCAACATCTGAATTACTGCGGGTATATCGTCAAAAACTCGATCCTCAAGCGAAAACGTCAATTATTCACTGCAATCCTGTATTTAATCCTGATGATTTGACTCTTAAACGCCTCAGCCCTTTCATCCCAACAGTAGGGCTAAGAGATGCAGAGGATTTACCTGTGGTTTTAGGATTTGCTCGGTTTGCTGACGGAAGTGCAACTCTTTCCGAATTGGAAGATTATTTGGCTAATCGGGTTAAACAATTGCTGAAGATTCGATGAGGAGCAGATTACTAAGCTGCTACGCTTTTAATTTGTAAAAGTGCTTTGGCAGTTAGGGAAAAGTACCAGAAATAACAGTTATACCAAATCCGCTTTTAAACCCCCGTTATCATTATGCCATTTTTTTCTCCCCTGCTCCCTTCTTCCCTGCTTTTTTAGATAAAGGGGGTAATTAACCCGGATTTAGTATTACATCCCTCAAAACTCATAGACTTTTTCATTTAAACTGGAAAATTGTGCCACACAAAAAAAACACACCCAAAAAATCACATCCCACACCCTATCCTCACGAGAATACTTTTTCAGGAAACCCTAAATAACGTAATGAAGAAAGCACCTCTAATCGAAAAAATTTCTCTCAAAGGTTTGGTTATTGCCCCGTCGCAGGTGTGGGGTGCTATTCGTCTTGTTCCCCTATTACGGGAGAAACCTCGCCAGGATTTGCGGTTATTTAAACGGGAATATGATAGCGATATTACATTGGTATCCGTGAAAAATAATCTTCACTACATTTCCTATATTCCTCATGGATTAGTATTAACTTGGAGTGACGATAATCTCCCAATTGCAGCTATCGGTGGACAGTTAATCCATGAGGGTAAAAAGATAGCCTGCAATCCCCTACAGGTGAAAATTTTACACCGGATGGCGAAGCGAGAAGAAAAGAATAGACTGAGACTCTTACCATTACATTTAGCAATGGAAGGTTTTCTGTCCATGTTTTTTAGTGGGCCAACGATTGCCTGGAAAGAATATTCTAAACAGGCATTATCCCAAGGGCTTTCTCCACGAGTAGAATCATCTATTACGGGATTTGCGATTGCTCATTTGGAGAATGCTTTGCGCGTTTTTGAAATTCACGAACATCAGGTTGGGGTGTTACTTTTTGTCTCAGATATCCTGGCTTCTGCATTTATTCTCCCTACTCCCGATGATTATCGATTGCTCCATACTAGCTTGCTGGAAGATTTTTATGGAGAAACTTTTTACTATTATGGACGTGGTATCGCCAGTCATTTAGAGGTAAAAATAGATGAATCTACCATCCATAATCTCGCCGATTTAAAGCAAGCATTGGCACAGATGCACTCTGAATGGGCAAGTTTTCAAGGATTTATGGCTGGCGATCTTTTAAATAGAGGTATTCAGTCAAAACGGGTATATACAGCAGGTAAATTCAGTCTGCAACGATTTATTACAGATCTTTCATTAACTCAAAATAACTATATTGGAGAGTTCATTATTGATGAATCCGCAGAGTTGCAATATCTGAAAATTTACGGACTTTCAAATGCCCAAACGAAGAGAATTTATTTATTACAAAAACTGGCGGCGAATAACTGGAACTTCGAGTATACTGCCTATCAGGAAGGAAATACATTAGAAGAATTAGTAGATCGCATTGAGAAAGCCGGATTTGGTTATCTGATTAATAATCAATTGAGAGAGAAATCTCGTAAATCTAAAAGATAGAATATAGCGTTTTTCACTTGAGTGAGCTACACTGGATTCTGTCAGCGCCAGCATTATCGAACTATCTAACTTTAGATATGTACCTCATCTAAATGAAAAATGCTATACAGAGGGTAATTCAATAGTTATACTTTTAGGATATGTTGGGATTTTCACAAATCATATTGTCGTTAGTAGTAGGTTCAAAGTTGCCAGTTTTGCGGTTAATCCGCCAAGCTTGCTTAACCTTATCTAGCCACTCCTTGGGTTCTAAAACTACAATAGCAACTACTTCAACATCAGAGTTTGATTTGCCATTAAGTCTACATCTACCCATGCTCAAGTGATAGGTACGGTTATTTAATTCTTTATCGTATTCAGTAAATGTTAAAATATCTAAAACTTCTGAGATTATTTTTCCTGCTGAATCTGGTTTTTTCTGCCCAATTAGCCATAACATGTTTTGCCCATTTTGTCGCATATAGGCATAGCCACCTTGCATATTCTTGACAGCGCCACCAAGAAAAACCATTCCGCCTAAAAATTCTAAATCTTTGATTTGCTCTGGGTTTTCATATTGAAAACCAATGTAGTCTTTGGGTTGACTAGTAATTGGGGTATTCACAATAGTTTGAGATGGTTGGGAAGTATTCGCGATAGTTTGAGATGGCTCGGGGGTAGTCGAGATACTTTCAGAGGGTGAATTCTGGCAAGCTGTTGTAGTGAAGGGGGCCAGTATCAACCAGCCAGCAATTAGTAACTTTTGACGAAAGCGCATAAATATTACCTGTGAAATTTTTTCTTACTCTTATCTAAGAGGATGGCTAATTTTCTGGATTATGGTGGATTTGTATCAAAATCTGTAACGGCTATCGTGGAGATGGGGAAATTTGCTAGGTTGGGATGGTATCGCCCCTAGAAATTGTTATTTTTATGAGACATTCACGAATAGCAGCTATTTTACTTAGTCTTTTATTGGGCAAATCTTGGGGATTTTTTGCTTTTGCGAATCCAGTTGTATCTCAGAATTCAGCTTTTTGTCGTCAGGAAGAATTTCAGCAATCTTTTACCCGCTGGAGTCAATGGGGAGAATGGCTGGGTATGATTGGAGAAAATAAAAAGATGCTGCCACTGACAGTATTAACAGAAATTGAACGAGAATTAGATGGGGCGACAGAAAATCCTAAACTAATTCAATTGGCAATAGATCGCTTAACTACTAATAATAGCACTCTTGATGAGTTTACACCCCAACCTTTAATGAATCTATTGGCTCGGTTGCCGGAAACAGATAGACTGAAAATAGTGCCTATGTTAGAGAAAATGGTTTTACTATCCCAATCTCTGGGCAAGGGTTACAATTTGGCACAAACGCGATCGCAAATTGCCGCAGCTCAAGCTTATCATAAGCTGGGACAAAGGGATCGTATTTTTTCCCTCCTCACACAAGCCTCTCAATCTCTAACAGGTATTCAATCTGAACAATTACAAGCAGAAATGGCATTAAGGTTAGCAGAAAGTTGGTTTGCTGTCGGAGAATCAGAGCGAGGAATTGCTGCTTTGGATAGGACGAAAAATCAAATTGTAGCCCTATATAAAATCCAATTCAATAACGATTTATTTATCAGTAAAAAATTAATAAATTTTTATCTAGAAAAACAACAATTAGAAAAAGCCCAAAAATTGGCTCAGGAACTTTTCGCTGCAGGGAGTGACGGGAGTCAATTATTACGGGTTGCGATCGCATTTTATCCTAAACAACCTCAAGTTGCCCAACAATTGTACAATCAGGCAATTCAGCGATTGATTGGCACTGGCAAGTCTAATCCTGCGGTGGATATTGAAATAACTATGGCAGGAATTGAATTGGCGCAAATAGGAGAATTTAATACTGCAGCTAAAACAGCAGAAATAATTCCTGAAAATCAACCCCATCTCCGGGCAAGGATATGGCTGGCGATTGCAGGTGAAGCCCGTCAAAATCAACAATCTGAAATTGCTACTCAAGCGATGGATAACATGATTATGGCTGGGAAAATTGGAGAAAAACAAGGATTTGGGATGGGATTTGGCGATCAAAGAGATTATGATTGGAGTGTGGAACTTTATACACTTAGTAGTCAAAATGGTTATGAACCTGAAATGGTAGAATTTATTAAAAGAATGAACCTCCAAGTTAATGGCGCAGAATTTTTAATCGCAGAAGCAATTAAGGCAAAACGCTTTGATGAAGCGAAAAATTTAATTCCGATTCCTATGTGGAGAAGTATTGATGCTGGTGTCTTTGAAGTGCAAGATTGGTGGTTAGCTCGCGTTGCTATAGCTGCCGCTAAATCTGGCGAATTTACCCAAGCATTAGAAATGGCACAGGCACAATCAAAAAATATCCCATTGTTAGTGGAATTATCTCAGGTATTGACAGCGGGAGGAGATAAAGTAAATGGCGAAAAATTGATGGCATTAGCACTAGCAGAAGCTAGCAAATTAGATGATAATCCTAATCGGATAGAGCAACTGGGGATAATCCTTTCCCGATTCCAGGAAGAAGGCAAGACTGAAGAAGTACAGAAAATTTTGAGTATTTTAGAAAAAAGATTGGAAACCATCGCCAATCTCCAAGAAAGACGAGAGAAACTATTACAAGTTTATCAAAGGATTGGTCAAGTAAATTTAGATATCTATATAAAATTAGCGGAAAACTTGGAATTAATCGAGGAACCAAATGTCGCTATCCTAATTACAGAAGCAAGTTTTAACATGGAGCGATTTGATTTGACAGAAAAATTTATTACCAGAATTAGTAACCCATTGTTTCAAGTAGAATGGTTAGTAAAGTTGGGAGAAGCTTATTTAAGTCGGGAAGATTTAGTCAAAGCAATAGCAATATTCGATCGCGCTTTAGCCATTGCACCGACTGTGACTACCGATTCTGGCTTATTGCCTAACTGGTGGAATACCTTACCTCATGCTTATCTTAAACTAAATCGGCGCGATCGCGCCTGGGAAGCTGCTCAAGCAATTGATAATCAGGAGCAACGAGAATATCAACTCAGGCGACTTGCCTGTTAAGCTGCGGCGCATCTCAATTGGATAGTAAATTTATTAAAAGGGGTGTGGGGTGTGGGTTTTTTGGTGTGGGGGATATACAAATTAGGGTTTGCTGAAAAAGTC
>DOIX01000358.1:0-17221 GCA_003511885.1 Cyanobacteria bacterium UBA11153 | reverse complement strand
TTAATGACTTATACAGCAAGCCCAAATTAAATGCGTAGCAGCTTATTAATATAGCAACCGCCAGGGCAGTTAAGGCATTCTAAATCCCTTCCACCCTTGATTGAAAAGCTTTCTTCCCTAGCCCCTAGCCCCTAGCCTCTAGCCCCTAGTCCCTTGCTATAACCTGAGTTCGACGAAAGAGCCGAAGTGGTTACTATATCATGAATGACTGGACAACTATCAACTATCAACTATCAAATTATCTGCAATTGATATGTACAGAAAGCAGGCTTTTCCTGCTCAATAATTTCCCTGACTAACATTTCATCAATCCTCACCATATTATCTGTACGCAATACTACAGTAAAATGATAAGGTTGTCCGCCACCAACAAAAGAATTTGCCCCTAACTGAGTATTCCCCATCACAAAACCCTCAGTAAACATTTCCCGAATGCTAATATGCTTCTCAGCTTCTGGCAAATCTTCATCCAGAGGTAAATCTGTGAACAAATGTAAATAAAAACGCAATCCTCGACGAGTTCCCCGCCAGCGATAGATTTCCATCGCCTGACGAATTAGATATCGCTGTCGATTTAACCCTAAAGCTGGATTAAGATTCCAACCCACCCAATGAGCGAGAAAAGGTAAAAGCGCCTCCGCAGTCATCAAAGGATCGAGATAAGCCCACATCGCATCCAAAGCTTGGACTGTTGGTTCAAAAGTTTCCTCAAAAATCTTCAGAAAGCGACCAATAAAATCTACTTCTCCATAGATTTCTGGCAGAAACTTTGGATAGAGACTGCGGGAACGAATGTGGAGATAAAATATAGAAGATTCATTAAGTTGTCGTCCTGTGTCTGCTTCAGAATATAAGATCGAAATCTTACCCTGATAATCTAGTTGCAGAGGACGACTATATTTTCCCACCTCATCCGACTCAAAGAAATCAGGAGGAATTTCAAAGTAAACAACAGCATTTATTTCTCTTCTCGGCGGTACTTCTCTCCCTTCCATATTGAGGCGATACCATTGGGAAGGAAAATCACCCTCAATTCTGATATTAAATTGTAAATTGCGATCGCCTCGATTTTCGAGCTGGATCAGAAGTTCACTCCCTTCTCCAGGGTATAGAGTAACTTGACAACCCCCTAATCTCTCTTCTTTCCCATTCAGAGCCGCCAGAGGCGAGTACCTCCGATCATCCCCTGGTTTAGTTGGTACGGGGATAATCTCTGACACCTGCATCGGTGTCAGTTGCAAACGTAAAGGTAAAATATCGCGAGTTTGAGTCATTTTTTGGGGAATGGGGAATGGGGATTAAGGAATAGCAATTAGCAATTAGCAATTAGCCTGTCTGACATTAGCTTATCTTCCATAGCAATTAGTCATTCCCCATTTCCCACTCCCTACCCCCCATTCCTCGTTTTTACAAAATATTAATCGCATGACTAGATCGCAAGCGATTATTGTACCAGGAACAGATCAATCCGAAGCGACCTGGGTCAATTACAGGCTCTTGAGGTAAGCTTCTCTGCCAACCCTCTTCCGATTGACGTAATTGAAATAATTGTATTGCTCCTAAATAGCTGACTCCATTAATCCGTTGCAATATAGTGACAATATCTGAAGCATATACCGGACGACCAAAAGGCCAACCTGTACCCTCTGGTCCACCTGTGAGAGGATTGAGGAAGCGGTAGAGAGAAACTTGCAATTTTTTGAGGATTTCGTCTCGAGCCAGAGGATTATTGTAAGCTGCTTCTAGGGCAACTTCGGTTTGGACAGAAACACCAACGTATTCTGGTTCCTCATATCTTACCTCGACTCCTAGCAATCTTCGCTCATCCAGATAAGCACTAACTCTCTCTCGGAGCTGAGGGGTAATTTTAAATAAATCCGGATCGATACCCAATCCTCGGTCAATTGTATCTGTATTAGCTTGAGGTACGAGCAAGAGGCGAACAATACCTGCATCCTCTTTTTTCTTTGGTGGCAAGCAGCGACTTCGGGCAATTCCGCCTCCGCCTGCTTCTCTAGCAAGATATTCAAAGTCTTCTGGAGTTACAGCCCTATCGCGAGTACGCAAAAGGCGGGGTACTCGCATGACGGCATCTTCCAAAGATTCGGCATCTGCGCCGTTGCGGGCTGGGCTGTGATTAATTGTGCTGCTAATGTAGGGAATGGCTGATTTCAAAATCTTGATACTACCGCTTTGGATATTACCTTTTTGTCCGCCGCCGATGCGGTAAGCTACCATCAGAATTAGGGAGCCTCTTGGCGGTACTGCTCCATATTGACGTTCCATATTTTGCAGAGAAGCCGCATCTAATCTGGGAACAGTATTACTAGCTAATTGTCCTCTTGCTTCTGGCAGAAGTGGGGAATTTCCTTGCCCTGTAACGCTTTGGGATCTCATGCGCCATTGAGTGCGATCGCTTAATTGAGTCGGTTCTCTCAGGAGGGGGCCAAATTGAATTGTACCTGTTCTGGAATCGATTGTATAGTGCGGATCTTCCGGTCCTGAATCAGCAAAATCAGTTACTTCTTGCCAGATTTGAGGCAAACCTCCGGGAGGTGTCACTAAAATATGTTCGTCTTCTTTCCGAGGTAAAATTCCCGTCCCTTGTAATTGAAAAGTTTGTCCGGGATTGCCAGTACTTTCTCCCAAAATTTCATTTCTAATCGTACTGCATTGAATCGCTTCAACAGTGCCGCCAATCGAACGACTGCTCAAGCCGACAATCCGAGGGGAACGAATATAACCGGGCTGACGAAGGTCAGTTTCATTGTAAACGCAACGCAACCACCGTCCTCGATAAGTCACAAATTGACTCACAGGCCAACGCTGGTTTAAATGTAATACCACATCTGCCCCTTGCAAAGGATTTCCCCCTTGACGGACTAATTCGCTAAAACTGAATCCCCTAGTATAATCATCAGATTCGTTTAATAAAACAGATTCCCAATATTCACCATTCCAAGCCTCCCAACGACGGGGCGGATTTTCCGGATTAATCCCTGTCGCTGTCGCCGCTTCGCCCTTGAAAGTAATTGCGATCGCATTTCCTTCAATTTCTCCATCCCCATCGAATACTAAATAGAAACAATTCCCCGGTTGAGGTTGCTCGCTAAAACATGATATATTTGAACCATTCCAATCTCCATTCGGTTCCTGAGTCCAAGCACCCACAAACCTATCTCGTAAAACTTGAGGTTCATCTTCATCAGTTTCCGCCGTTAAAAAATGTCTAATTCTCGGCTTACCAATAATTAAATCGCGAACAGTGCTAAAAACAATCGCCTCTTCAGTCTGAGTCCGAATTGTTGCCACCTCCGTACCTGCTGGAATGAGATGATTTTCATTAAGAGTACCGCTGAGATAGAAAGTTTGAACAGTTTGAGCAGGTACGGGAGGCTTAAGACGAATTCCCAATACTTCCAGAAAAGTAATATAATTCCGCAGCGGCACTTGATTGAAGCGCAGCAACATTTGATCCGTCAGCCACGCAAACAATTCAATCAGAGTAATACCAGGATCGCTAGGATTATAATTAGTCCATTCCGGGCAATATCGAGGAATCCGTAAAATACATTCATCCACCAAATCCTGAAATTTGCGATCGTCCAGATTTGATTTAGGTAATTTCGGTAAAAAATCAAATTCCATATTGCTAATTGCTAATTGTTAATTGCTAATTGTTAATTGCTAATTGTTAATTGCTAATTGCTAATTGCTAATTGCTAATTCGATAGATCTTCTCTTCCCCTACTCTCTAGCCCCTAGCCCCTAGCCTCTAGCCCCTAGCCCCTAGCCCCTAGCCCCTTAACCTGAAGGTTGTAAATAAAAAGGATAAACCAAACTCCGAGAATCATAAATATCTTTAGGATGATATTTAATAATAATATTCACTCTGCCTTGAATTTGATCTGGTTCAGTAAAAACCCCCTCTAACTCAATCCGAGGTTCCCACATTTTCAAGGCATCCTCAACATAGACACGAATTAATAAAAGAGTTTCCGTATTCATCGGCGCAAAGACAACTTCCGACAACCGACAGCCAAAATCTGGGCGGTACACCCTTTCCCCTATCTTTGTACCCAGAATAATACCAATCGATTCTTCAATGCTCCGTTCTTCCGAACTAAGTTGGGGACTACCTTGTAAGTTTATCCTTAGCGGGAACGTCAATCCTGCACCTAGATGTGTCCATTTAGAGTTATCAGCCATTTTCTAAGTCCTAAATAAGCTAATGCGCAGTGAAATTAACTTTTACCTCTTAGCTGAATTAAAACCAGCCCCGACTTCTTCCTTCATCATACATTTATTTGTCACAATACACTAATCTTAAATTGTCCAGGACTCATAATTTTAATTACCCCTCCCCACATACAGTTACAGACAGACATATTATCCAATGCTGGAAATTTATTAATTTTAGTCTTAATTGCTCCAGGTTTCCAGGGTCCGACGGGAACAGGTATGCAAGGCATAGGGGTTAATACACCTAAAGCGGCTGTGGTAGCTGCTGCTACTGCTGGATTAGCGATGGACATACACATCCCAAAGGGTGGGATATTGGTAATTGGGACAAAATCCATAATAGTAGCTGCTAGCATACCCTGTACCGATACAGGTGGTCCTTTGGGAATGACAATTAATGAACTGGGTGCTACTCCAAACGGGATACATTGGAGGGTGGCTCCCATACAAGTTTGTAAAGGCATTATTTTACTCCTTTTACTAATTGCTAATGGCTAATTGCTGATTGCTCATTGCTAATGGGTTATTTACTCTATATACCCCGATTATTTATTTTCTGGTATAGCAACTGCCATATCGGTTAAGACAGAAATAACGTCATGAATAGAACCTTGTCCCCTTGCGTCATCAACGGTTTGATTACCATCAAATAAATGTCAACTGCTATAACTATCCAAGACTTACCATAGGCGCAGAAACACTAACCATAGCTTTACCCTGTACTGATGTTTGAGTTCCACTCAGTTGAGCTTGAGCTGGAGTATCAATTGCAATCCCTGCAGCTCCTAGTTCTACTTTATGAACAGTAGATTTTATACTAATGCTTGCTGGGCTCATTTCTATTGAACTGCTACCTGATTTTAATGTAATACTATCTGGTGCTGTCATTTCAATCTTTTGGGTAGCACTAATCGTAATTGTCTTACTTGTGTCACTCATTTCAATTTTATGACCGCCACTAGTTTGAATCAAAATATTCTTATTTTTATCGTCCAAACGTACCTGATGACCACCATTAGTCTTGACTTCGGCAAACTTTTCCGTATCATTCATATAGACATGATGACCAGCAACCGTATCAACATAAACCCCTTTCTTACTACTACCCTTATCCTCTTCCACACATTGTAATTTATGACCTGTTCTAGTTTTAAAAGTCCTCAGACGCACTTTACCTCCGACAACACTATCATCTACTTTTTCTGACGGTGCATCTTTACCATTCCAAACACCCCCAATCACATAAGGGCGGTGCATATCGCCATGTTCAAAAGCGACTAATACTTCATCATTAATTTCTGGTAAACAATCAAAACCGCGATTTGCTCCTGCACCTGCGGCGACAACCCGTGCCCAATAGCTAGCATGATCTTCTGTAAGAGTGGGAAATTTTACTCTAACTCTGCCCCAGCCTTTGGGGTCCTTGTTATCAGTAACGATACCAACCAGGAAAGTTTGGGCTGCTTTGGTAGTTGATGAGGATGACATGACAGAGGCAATTCCCGTCTCTCCTCGGGAACCTCCCACGCTAAATTCTGTAGTATAGACTCTTTCTTGAAACAGATGACGGCAACTGGTGACGTAATATTCACCAGCATATTTGCCCATATCCTTAAGTTTGACTGTTTTCCCCGTCCTAATTTCGGGGTTCCCTTCTGCTTTAGCATCGGCTTGGACAAATTCTCCTGCTAATTCATCACATAAAGCTTGAGCAATCTTTTTTGCTTCCGAGGCGTTAGATACAGGTTGATCTACCACTACCATTTTAGGTGTAGGTGGCTGTCCTTTAAAGCTGGTGCTAGTCTTAACCCCTTCACCATGTGAAGTTTTAGTAAAAGATTGCCCCTTACTTGCAGTTTCTAGAATAGGTTGCTTTTTGCTATAATCCCAACCTCGTACTTCAACTTCCTTCACCTGTTCATCACTATTAACTCTTACCTCAAAACTGTGGAGTTCTTTTAACCACCCTAATTCCACAGAATTTTCAACTTTAGGTTTACGGAAGTTCAGTTTACCCTCCTTAACAAATAGCTCAAAACCATGGCGATTTGCTCTTTCCCTCAAGAATTCCAGATTAGTCTGATTTTGTTGAAAAACATAGCCATCACTACCGCCAATATCCCCATAACCATAAGGACCTCCCGTATCATCAATAGTGCCTGTCGGTATCCCCACTTCCCCGGCAATTTTCTTGACAATATCGGTATCTGTCATATTCTGAAAGGAGCGGTTGTAACGTCCCCGCGAGAGGCGATGGGAGACATCATAACCGCGAATAATCATCGGCGCTTGAGAATCACTGGTGAAGTTACACTCTATCCCCGTGATTTCCCCTTCTAGGATATAGCCCTTTTTTCCTTCGGCAAATTCTCTGGCTTGACTGGTGCTGGAAATAAACCCAATCTTAATCGCCTTACCAATTTCAAATAAGCTGGCGTGTTGCCAACTTCGATCTTGCGATCGCCCGGAAAAATAATCATTATTAATTACTAGGGTAAATGTGCCTGGTTTGTTCAGATTTTCTTCTACTGAAATTTCCAGGATGTCTTCCAGTAATTTTTCTGGGGCTGGTTGACCGTCAATCTCTATAATTGGCTCGGCTACATAATTGACATCGGGCATATTTACCTCTAGGATACAAAATCAATTAACTCTACTTTAGGTCATCAGTCATCTCAGGATTTTACACATATCTATAGACATAAATTATTGGCGATAATCTAGATGCTGGATAAAAGAATCTGGAGGTGAGTATTTTCGATCCTTCAAAATGTCCCCACTGACTAATGAAGTTGCTATATTTATTTTTTACCGATTGGTTCAGTTTTTTCTATCTCTCTAAGGAGTTGCTCTAGCCGCTCTAGTATCCCTGGCTCGTTGCGATTCACTGGGATTACCAGCAGAAACGCCAGGTTGAGGAATGGTATAGTCTATTTCTTCGAGATCTAAGTCAACTGTGGCTCTGACTGGAGTACCATTTGGAAGAAACATTGTCAACTTGTAGCTCAGTGTTTTGACAAAACAACAGATGTATTTTTCTTGACCCCAAGTAAATAAATAGATGGGCGGACGTTTCTTCTGCCCCTCTCCTTTATCGGCAAACTCAACGGCTTTTTTGAATTTGTTGACGTGACTCATTGCACTCTCACCTGTTTCATAGGTATCTATGGGGATACCGCTGATTTTGAGAGAATAAGGATTGGGATGTTTGAAGCTCGTTTTGTTAAGTCCTTGTTCGGTACGGGCACCCTCAGATTGCTCCAAACTCATGCTCCGACTGAAAGCCAATTGGTTGGGATTGAACATGAACTCGATATCTTCTGCACCCTCAAGACCTTTGAGTTTTGCTTTAACCAGTTCTGACACGATCTTAACCCTCCAACTCTATGCTTGTACCTTTATCTACTGTTGAGATTTTCGAGGAAGATTTTCGAGGTTATGCACTGAGTAATAAATTATACATATAATTTCGATACATTTACGTGACACCGCGATCGCAACACTTCCCCTCGCCTTTCTGGGCAAGAGTTATGATTGGAGCGGAGGTCAATTTTAATTTGAACGCAATCTAGACCAGATCGAACTCTATCGAACTCTCCTGACAAATTAGTATAGGATGGCAAAAGTTGCCTTTTGTTATATAACTATACTAATCTAGTCTGAAGATCTTAGCACAAACAATTGCTAGAATAGAAGGCAGACCAGCTAGTAAAAGAGCCAGTTTTTTCGTTCTGATTTGTGTAACAAAAGTTAACAATTAGCCAATTTACCCGATCTTAGACTAAAGTCTAATAAATACGGAGCATCAGCCTATCTAATCTATCATGATATCTACCTGGGCAATTCTCAGGCGGTCTCCTGTCTCCAGCTTTATGGTTGAGAAAAGCTCTCCTGAGAAGGCAATCCCAAACAGCCCAACCTAATGATGTTCGCTAGATTCAATCAAAGAGGAAGCAAAATCTTTTCTCTAGATGTTGCTCTCCTGAAGTACTAAATGGAGGAAAACTGCCAATGGCACTCGATTACTTTGCCCCAGGCGTATACGTTGAAGAAGTAGACCGTGGTAGTCGCCCGATTGAGGGCATCAGTATGAGTGTAGCCGGGTTTATTGGTTTCACCGAAGATGTACGGGGTGACGCTGAACTCTTCAAACCGATGATGGTTACTAATTGGAGTCAATATTTAGAGTACTTTGGCAAAGAAGGCTCTGATGGGTTCACTGACTTTAATGCGTACTTGCCTTTTGCTGTTCAGGGTTGGTTTTTGAATGGAGGTGGACGCTGTTGGGTAACAAGTATCGGGACTAGACTCCCCGGTTCGGAACCCCCACCAATAGAAGAAAGCGGGACGAAGGTTTTAACTTCTAGCCGCAAACCATCTTTACATTTCACAATTAAGGCAGCTTCTGCGGACGAAAGTGCCTTAGCACTGCAAGGGGCTGATGAACCTCGCCTGAAAGTAGTAATTGAAGATAGCACGCCAAAACTGGCATCTCCCGATACTCCAGAAGAAGAGTTACCTCTAAACACAGGCGAATTTTTTAATGTGGTTGTTGTCAGAGGCGAGGAAGTTTTAGAAAGATACGACCACCTGACGATGAATCCAGAAGTAGATACTCAGGTGGCGGACTATGTAGTCACCAGACTGGAAAGTTCTGAATTTATTAACGCAGCCAATATCTCCCAAAGCGGACAACCGCTATCACGGAGGCCAGTCGCGGGTTTATATGAAGTTACTCCCCCACCTCGGGTGTCTACTGTCAATGGCTTCTCCCGTGACTTGCAAGGACAAAGAGACGATCGCACCGGGACTCAAGGTATCTTTGAAATTGACGAAGTAGCAATGGTTGCCTGTCCCGATTTGATGCGAGTTTATCAAGAAGGCTTGATGGACTTGGATCAAGTTCACGGTGTCATGGAAATGATGCTGTCCATGTGCGAAAATTCCTTCCCAGGACCAGCCTATCGTATGGCAGTAATCGATCCACCACCTGTTAAACCAACTAAGGCACGGACTCCAGTACCCCCTCAACAACAGAAACCCCAAGATGTAGATGCTTGGTTGCGGGACTTTAACCGTCGTTCCATGTTTGGGGCAGTATACTATCCCTGGATTAAGGTAGCCAACCCCCGCAATGGCGGACGACCGATTTTTGTCCCACCCTGCGGACACATGATGGGGATTTGGTGTCGCACAGACGAAACACGAGGTATCTATAAAGCACCTGCTAACGAAACTCCTCGCGGTGTCATTGGTCTAGCTTACGATACCAACATGCGGGAACAAGAATTACTCAATCCCAAAGGTATCAACTGTATCCGGAACTTCGCCAACTATAACCGAGGCTATAAAGTTTGGGGTGCGCGGACATTAGTGGAACCAGATAACGTCCAATGGCGTTATATAAGCGTGCGCCGTCTGATCAGTTATATTGAGAAATCAATTGAGATTGGTACGCAGTGGGTGGTCTTTGAACCAAACGATCGCAATTTGTGGGGTCGCGTTACTCGTACCGTTTCCAATTTCCTAGAAAGACTCTGGAGTGCTGGTGCATTGGTAGGAGCTTCTCCTGCTGAATCATTCTACGTCAAATGCGACGCAGAACTCAATACCCACGAAACTATGATGCTGGGTCGGTTATATATAGAAGTAGGAGTTTCTCCCGTCCGACCTGCGGAATTTGTGATCTTCCGCATCAGTCAGTGGGCACCTGGTCAGTAGGTTAGAGGTGAATAATCTGGGCGCGAAAACTGCGCCCAATTCATGTTTCTTAATTGTTCATTGCACAAGAAATCTCTTTAAATAGGAGGTAGTAATATGTCCGGAAATACTACTCATCGGATTGTTTCTGCATTTGACCTTTCCTTTGATGGCGGAGGTTTAAACAACTTAGAAGCAACTGAAGTTACCCCACCAGAATTTGCGGGAACCGCTGTTTGTTTGCAAAGTTCTGCAGGCAAAGTAACTAACACAGTCTCTATGCAAGGTGGTTACACGCCAATTAAAGAAATCAAAGTGAAAGTACCAGTGAGTTCAGATTCCAATAGTGCTTATATGCGGCTGCACGATTGGTTGGAAAAATGCCGTCCCAAAGCCAGAGGTGGTGGTGGTGACTTTCAAAAATATAGTGGTGTATTCACTACCTACAATTGGAAAGGTGATGAAGTAGAAAAATATACGTTTAAAGATGCGTGGCCTTTTAAATTTGAATTGGAGGAAGTGAAAGCAGACGAAGAGAAAGATATTATTTATGGCACATTCACTTGCTATCTGGAACAATATATACGAGAAACAGATAAGTAAGTAACCTAATTTACTAGTTACCTTTTGATGTCTGCTAATAGCTAATTGCTAATCTCCGATGGTCAAAGTAAAATTTTCGACAATTTACAATTAGTCATTAGCAATTAGCTGCGCAACTGATTAAGCCATCGCTAGTAACTTGGGTTAGGTAACTTTTGTCTCGACTGGTGTGAATTAAGCTAGCAAGTACCATCATTGAGAGAATAAAATAGGAGTCAGTAACATGCCAGCACTCGATCCATCCAAACTAGGAAGTAAAGCCAGATTCTGGTTTAAACCTGATGCAGTTTCCGCTGAATTGCAAATTAAAAACTGCAAGAACTTAAAGATAGAACTTACCACCTCTCAAACTAAGGGATCGGTAGGTTCAAGTCAGGGATCTAAAGCCTATACTGAGTCAGCACCTACAGGAGAAAAAGTAGATAACGATCTGGAAATGACTCTAACACCAACCAGTGTCGAAAGTCTGAGATCTTTAATGGAATGGATAGATAAGTATCAAAACTCAGCTTATACTGGAGGTGCATCACAGGAAGTTGCCAGTACAACTGGAGTGATTACCATCTGCAATCGTGCGGGTAGTCCTATCCTAGAATACGATCTAGTAGGACTTATTCCCATATCTTGCTCCAGCCCCACCTATAAGGCTGAAGATATAGGAGATCTCGACTACAATGTCAAATGTCGTTACGTTGAGCTGAGAAAGCCAAAACCTCAATAAGGTTTTTTGGGGTTGGAGTGTAAAGGTTATTAGCGTGGGCATTCCTGAGTGTAACTAACAGTCAACTGCTAAGTTTGTAGTAAGCGCTTAAGCGCTTACTACGAACAAATCAATTCCTGGTAAGGAGGTAAAATCATGGCTTCAGATATATCCCAAAGACCAGAAATTCTGATGAATTGCCGATTTTACTTTGAACTCCACTTGGATGGAAGTAATGACGCGGTGGATGCTTACTTCATGGAATGTAAGGGTTTTAAAACTAGTCAACAGGTAATAGAAATCTGTGAAGTTACCCCTAAGAAGTGGGGGGCAAATGGTCAGTCTGTAGGTCAAGTTGTCCGGACAAAAATTCCCGGTAATCTGAGTTTTACTAATATGACATTGCGCCGAGGTTTGACACTTTCTATGACTCTATGGAATTGGTTAGAAAGCGTCCAGACTGGGAATTGGGCAAAACAACGGCGGGATGGTTCAATTCGGCTTTATACTCATGGGGCGAAAGAAGAGTTTAGATTTGAGTTTAAACGGGCTTGGCCTGTTAGTTATAATATTTCCGATCTGAAATCAGATCCAGGGGAAATAGAAATGGAAGATTTGGAAATTGCTGTGGAAGAGTTAAAACGGATTAAGGCTTAAGGTAATAACTGTTAGCTAATGGCTAATGGCTAATAGCTAATGGTAGATAAAAAAATCACGAGTTACTCCTGAAAAAAGACACTATCGAGAAACTACATATCAATTATTTGCAGCTAGACTAATTGGTACTATTATGACATTTCAAAATAGGATATGACTCCCTGATTGGAACTAAGATTGTGCATTCATACTATCCATCGGCTTGGGTTGCGACTATTATTAGTGTCTTTCTCCTGTCACCCTATCTGAGTGGGTGTAATGTATTTTCCCAAACGAAGACAGAGGGTAAACCCGAATCTCCTGGTGCTAAAGGGAAAGACACCAAGCCCGCAGTCGAAGTTGCGATCGCAAAAACTGGATTACTTCAAGAACCTTTAGAATATACTGGTAAAACCGAACCTGTCAAAGAAGTCTCTCTCCGTGCCCAAATTGAGGGGCGATTGTTAAAACTCAATGTGGATATTGGTGATGCGGTTAAACAAGGGCAAATTTTGGCGCAGTTGGATGATACCTTGTTGGTAACTGCGGTAATTGAAGAAAAGGCTAAATTAGCTGCTCTTGAGTCTGAAGTTGCACAAGCAAAAGCTCAAGTTGGTAATGCGGAAGCGAAAGCCGAACAAGCTCGGCTAGAATTAGCACAAGCTAAGGTAGATGCAGGGAGAATGGAAAGCCTCTGGAAAGGAGGTGCTGTTTCCAAACAACAAGCAGAATTAGCTAAAACTGCTGCTGCTACTGCCCAACAAAACCTCGCAGCTACCATTAAACAAATTAGTACTGAAGAAGAAAGGGTTGTGGCTGCACAAAAACGTGTAAATGCTCAAAAAGCTGTTATCGCCCGCAATCAGGAGCGTCAGTCATATACTTTACTGGCATCCCCGATTAATGGTGTGGTTTTAGCACGAGTTACTCAACCGGGTAATCTGATTTCACCTGGAAGTGAAGTTTTGAAGTTGGGTGATTTTAGCAGTGTCAAAGTTTTAGTTGAAGTTTCAGAGTTAGAAATTAGTAAGCTGCAAATCGGACAATCTGCGACAGTGAGATTGGATGCTTTTGCCAATAACTCTTTTCCTGGACAAATTGCTCGCATTTCTCCCGCTGCTAACTCCCAAGCACTGAAAGTTCCTATAGAAATTACAATTCCTAACAGTAATAGTCGCATTGGTAGCGGACTTTTGGCACGAGTTAGCTTTACCTCCCCTACTCCACCGCAAGTGCTTATACCTGAAACTGCACTAGCAGCAGGAGGAGAGGAAGGGAATAAGGGAGGCGGAGAAAAGGGAAGCAATTCTCAGTCTAAATCGGGAACCGTTTTTGTGGTGACAGGAAAAGGGAGTGAAGCGAAAGTAACGGCTCGTTTGGTACAATTGGGAGAGCGCAATAATAACAAGGTAGAAATTAGATCGGGTTTGCAGCCAGGAGAAAAATTTGTTGCTCGTACTTCGGGAGCATTAAAAGATGGGGATTCAGTTCGTTTAAGTATTATTTCAGATTAGTCATTAGTCATTAGTCTTTTGTCATTAGTCATTAGTCATTAGTCTTTTGTTTAAAAGCAACAACCAACAACTAACAACTAACAACCAACAACTAACAACCAACAGCAAATGACCAACAACCAACAGCAAATGACCAATCACCAATGACCAATGACAAATAACAAATGACTATATTTAGCATCAGCGCGATCGCAATTCGCCGTCATATTGGCACTCTCATCTTAACCCTAACTGTTATCGTGTTAGGGGTATTTTTCTTACCTCAGATTCAGGTTGATTTGTTACCATCAATCACCTATCCCCGAATTGGGGTAAGATTAGCTGCACCAGGAGTATCCCCAGAGGTAGCAGTTGAAGAAATTACTAAACCTTTGGAGAAAGCTTTAACTGCTACTGAGGGAGTGGTACAAGTATTTTCTCAAACTCGTGAAGGACAAGTAAGTTTAGACCTATTTTTTCAACCGGGAGGTGATATCGAGCAAGCACTTAATGATGCTACGGCTTCCTTTAATCGCGCCCAAAGTAATTTACCTGATATTATTGAGCAACCGCGCTTGTTTAAATTCGATCCTTCCCAATCACCTGTTTATGAATTGGCGCTGAATTCTTCGGCTTTAACAGATAGGGAATTGCGAATATTTGCTGATGAAGAATTGAGTCGTGAACTTAGTGTTATACCTGGAGTAGCTGGGGTAGATGTAGCTGGTGGTGTTACTGAAGAAGTGGGGATTAAAATCGATCCTAATCGTTTGCAAGCATTAGGTATCGGGTTAAAGGATATTTTAGATAGTCTAAAAAACCGCAATCAAGATGTTTCTGGAGGACGACTCCGTGGAGGGGAAGTAGAGCCTCTGACTCGCACAGTCGGGAAGTTTCGAGATGTGGAGGAAATTCGCAATCTTTCTTTTGAGATTCCGGGAATTGGAAGTGGGGAAAATGTCTCTCCGACACTTGTTTACTTAAGAGATTTTGCTGAAGTTATTGATGGTACGGAAGAGCAAAGAGTCTTTGTTTATCTAAATGGAGAACCCGCTGTTAAAGTCAGTATTCAAAAGCAACCAGATGCGAATACGATTCAAGTTGTTGATGGGGTGAAAAAACGTATTACCCAGTTGCGAGAGTCGGGTTTGATTCCGGCAGATATGGAGTTAGTTACTACTCTAGATGAGTCAGTTTTTATTCGCAATTCTATCGCTAATGTGGCTAGTTCCGGATTAATTGGTGCAGTTTTAGCAGCCGTGGCGGTTTTTCTATTTTTAGGTTCTTTGCGTCAAACATTAATTATCGTTCTTGCTATTCCTTTGGCGACTCTCGCGGCTGTGATTTTAATGCAGTTATTTGGTTTATCTCTTAATGTTTTTAGTCTAGGAGGATTGGCGTTAGGGGTGGGGATTGTTGTAGATAATGCCATTGTCATGTTAGAAAACATCGCTGTAGGTTTTTCCGGGAGACGGAAGGAGGAAAAGAAAATATCCGTAGAGAAAGACAGAGACATGGTAAATAGGAATGGAGACATAAACGGGAATTTAGATAATTTTGTCCTTCCTACTTATCCAACTATTTCTCCTATTTTACAAGCTGAAATTAGCAGTCGAGAAGTAGAATCTGCCTTGGTAGCTTCTACAACCACTAACTTAGTAGCTGTCCTCCCATTTCTCCTGATTGGTGGCTTTTTCTCTCTATTATTTAATGAATTAATTCTTACGATTAGTTTTGCAGTAGCCGCCTCTTTATTAGTGGCTGTGACGTTAGTACCGATGCTTTCATCTCGTCTATTAGCCATTAGTTGGTCGAGTCGCATTGGTAAATTTTGGCTATTACGAGGGTTTAATCAATGGTTTGAGGCGGTGACGAGAAGTTATGGAAGAACGCTCAAATTGGTGGTAAAATATCGAATTTTAGTAATTGCGATCGCGTTTTTAATTCTCGGTGGTGGTAGTTGGTTTTTAGTCGATCAAATTCCTCAAGAAATTTTACCCAGAATTAACACAGGACAAGCAACTATCAGAGCGCAATTTCCGCCCGGTACGACTCTAGAAACCAACCGTAAAGTTATGGGTATTGTTGATAAAGTTATCCTCAACCAACCAGAAACCGAATATGCTTTTACTACTGCTGGTGGCTTTCTCTTTGGTAGTAATACCTCAGCCAATACTTTAAGAGGTAGCAGCACAATTGCGCTGAAACCGGATACTGATGTGGAGGCGTTTAGCGAACGAGTTACCCAAGAATTAGATAAACTAAATTTAGTCGAAACTCGCCTCAGCGTCAGCCCCGGTCAAGTACGGGGTATTATTGTAAGTAACTCCCCAATTCGTAATGCAGATCTTGATATTATTCTCCAAGGAATAGATACTGAGAAACTACAAATAGCAGGTCGAAAAGTACTCAAAGCATTAGATAAAGAAGTTACCCTAGCTCGTTTTCGTCCAGATGCAGACGCAAAACAACCGGAAATACAAATTCGAGCAGATTGGGAAAGAGTTGCACAATTTGATTTAACCGCACAGGAAATTGGCGCAGCGATTCAAACAGCAATTGAGGGATCTGTTCCCACTCAATTACAAAGAAATCAGCGTTTAGTAGATATCAGGGTACAATTAAATGAGGCTACAGTACAAAAACCATCTCAATTAGAGCAATTACCACTATTAGTAAATAACAATAATTCAATTCGCTTGGGTGATATCGCTCAAATTGAAACTGCTCAAGCACCGGGTGACATTCAGCGCATTAACCAAAGAGAGGTTTTCCTCATTGGTGGTACCTTAAATGAAGGAGCATCTTTAAGTGAAGCAATCTCCCAAACTAATGGAGTATTAGCAAAATTAGAATTACCTGATGGCGTGACTATTTTACCCAGTGCTGCGGCTGAGACAAATCAGCAGTTACAAAACTCCTTAAAACTTTTGGGAGGATTAGCAGCTTTTCTCGTATTTGTAGTCATGGCAGTCCAGTATAATTCTATCATCGATCCTTTAGTAATTATGTTAACTGTACCCCTAGCTTTAGCTGGGGGAATTTTCGGACTTTATCTTACTCAAACTGCGATTGGTGCAACAGTACTTGTCGGTGCGGTACTTTTGGTGGGAATTGTCGTCAACAATGCCATTATTATGGTAGAATTAGCTAACCAAATTCACGCAGAATCAGGTATTAGTCGTCACCGCGCCATTTTAAAAGCAGCCCCACAGCGATTGCGACCAATTATGATGACTACTATTACTACTGTGTTAGGATTATTTCCTTTAGCGTTAGGAATTGGTGAAGGTTCGGAGTTTTTGCAACCCTTGGGTATTGTAGTATTTTCTGGTTTATCTCTCGCTACCTTGCTCACCCTATTTATTATTCCTTGTTTTTATACCCTGTTACACAATATTACCAGGAGAAATAAAGCTGTCAGAAAGGAACAGCAAAAGCTAAAATCTGCTTACAACCCTCAGCGGAGATAAAAAGTTAACTATTGCTAAAAATAATCATACAAGTTGCTAGTTACAAATATTGACGGTTGAGGTACAGACTATGTGGATAAATCCCCGACTTCGACAGCAGATGTAAGGAGAGGATATGTGTACCTCAATAACAATACACCTCTTGCATAAATCCAGAAGGGCGTAGCATTGGCGAATTGAAGCGAACGCTGCAATCTGTCTCTAAACTTAGGATCCCGAAGCATCAAATAGTCAATCCAATCATCTTCATCAGCGAACCCAACTAAATAGGGCTTGCTGAATAAGTCTTTTGGTGAGGTTTCAAGAAAGCAGAGGAGCAGAGGAGCAGGGGAGCAGGGGAGAAAATCCGACCTGATTTTTTGGCTAAGTTTCCC
>DOIX01000051.1 GCA_003511885.1 Cyanobacteria bacterium UBA11153 | reverse complement strand
ACTATACTCATAACTTGTACATAGAAGTTAAATAAGCTGCTGCGCATTTAAACCGGATATTTTCAAGTTAGGGAAATAAGTCATCAAACCTTCTCCCCAGCTCCCCTGCACCCCTGCTCCCCCTCATTCAAAACAGATAAATTAAATGCGTAACGGCTTACCAGGAATAGGAGTTACACCAAATCTCTATTCTAAACAGATACAGCATAGCAGGTATTCTTACCAGTGCGATCGCACCCAATAGCCCCGTTCCCACTTTACCCCAAACAGGAGATATCCACCGGAGGCGAGTTAACAGCCAAATCAATAAAATTGCGATGCCGAAGGCGAGCGAAGCTATCGCAGCTATAGCAAGTAAGATTGTGCTATAAAATGCTAGTAATAGGGGACGGAGATTCGCTGGCATTGCACCAGTTAATGGATGGAAGACAATCTAAATTCAATAAATGAAGAAGGATAGGGTTCCCATAATTGAAATCGTACCAATTATCGCAGTTAATCCTATGGCAATCTATCGGGCAAGATTCAAGATTATTCTTTGTCAGCGATAATTATTTTCGTTCATAATGAGGTATCAATGGATTCAATTAGGATTGAAAGATTACGTTGTTTATCTGATACTGGTTACATCGAGATTAAGCCGATAACTGTACTTCTGGGACAAAATAGTTCTGGGAAAAGTACTTTTCTCCGTGTCTTCCCTTTACTTAAACAAAGTGTAGAATCTAGAACAACTGGCCCAATATTATGGAATGGACGTTTGGTTGATTTCGGCAGCTATCAAGATGCACTTCAAAATAATTCTGATGAAGGTATTTCCTTCTCATTCAAGTTTAAAGTGGAATCAAATGATTTGATCTATCCTTCCCTGCAAGCATATTATGGTTTTACGAAAATATTAGATGATTTTACTATATCTCTGACTTTGCAAGTATCAGAGGATAAGAAAAAAGGAATCACTAAAACAAAGCGATTGATTTTGTTGGTGGCTGATGATTCAGAGATCCAAATAGAATTTGGAGAAGATGAATATATTTCTAAGTTCCAAGTTAATTCTTTAAACCTTATAGAGCTGGGCAATAAATATATTTCAAGGCAGTTTAGAAATAGAGCTATTTTGCCCATTATTACTGAACTGGAAGAAAAGAAAGACTCTCAACTAGAGTTCATCAATTTTTTATCTTCCTCTAACAGACTCCACTTTGTTCTATTTCCCAGAATAATTGAAATGTTAATAGAAGAAACGAAGAAGATTGCTCGTCCATCTAGCTCTCATAAAACTATCATAGACATGGCATTTTCATTTGGAATTGGTAGTTCACAATCCATGTTAAATAGTTTGAAAAAGTATTATGGAAGATCTTGTCAAAAGCGAACAAAAGATTGGACGATAGAAACTGAGTCTTTTAAAATATTAAGAGATCTAATAATTGCTAATTCAGTCCCTTCAATTCTGGAAGAATGCGATCAATTATTAGGTAGTTTATCAAAACAATTTAGCTATATGGGACCAGTAAGAGCCACAGCAGAGCGGTATTACAGAACTCAAGATCTAGCTGTTGATGAAGTAGACTATCAGGGACGTAATCTGGCGATGTTTTTGCGTAATCTTACAGAAGATGAAAGAGAAAGCTTCACGAATTGGACTCTTGAAAATTTTGACTTTGAACCAGTAGTAAAAACAAGTTTGGGTCATATTTCTCTAACAATACGTCACAGAGATTCGGATAAGGAAATAAATGTAACGGATACTGGTTTTGGTTTTTCTCAAATTCTCCCTGTAATTACCCAGTTGTGGCTGCTAAGTGAATTCCCAAAACGTAATCCTGAAGAACGTTCCCGTCAAGTAACTCAAAGTCCTGTAATATTTGCAATTGAGCAACCAGAATTACACCTTCATCCTCGTTTACAGGGAACGATAACTGATGCTTTTGTTACTTCTGTAAAGGCTGCTAAAGAGAAAAATATTGATTTTCGCTTAGTCGTTGAAACCCACAGTGAAGCGCTGGTTAACCGATTAGGACATCTAGTTGCTGAGGGCAAAATTTCTCATGAGGATATCAATATTGTATTATTTGAGCCGTCTGATGAACTAGGCAAGATTAAAGTAAGAACTTCTCAGTTTGATTCTGATGGTTATCTTAATGATTGGCCTCTAGGATTTTTTGACATGGACTAGAAATGAAATGCTCATAAAACTGGATCCCTCTATCGTAAGTGAAGAAGTAAATCAAAATGGATGGTTAGAAGAAATTGTGATAGCACTGGAAACACTTGCCTCTGCAAGAAGAGAAGGCAAACACGCAGTAATTGCGGAGCGAGAAACTTTGAAACAGATTAGCGAATGTCCAGATTTATCCAAACCTGCGAGGGATATTTACCATAAAGCATATAATCATTTTTCACAGTTTAAAGCCTATCTCAATGCTGTAACTAAATACATTGAAATTATTAATCCATGTATTTGCCCACAAATATCTTATCACTCAGGTAAACAAGTAATTCAAGTTTCTCCTTCTTTTTTCAATGATTCAGAAACAGCACAGAAAACTATACTTCTATGTGAAAATGCTAACGATGCCATTTTATATGAAATAATAGCCAAGGTTTACCTTGTGTGGAAAAAGTTAAAAATACCATTAGCTTGCGAGCATAGAGGGGGAGGGGGAAGCACCATTGCCACTGAGTATAGCAACATTCAAAAAAACCAAAAGCGTTTTTGTCTCTCGATTATAGATAGCGATAAAATTGCTCCCAATGGCAATCTCGGCTCTACCGCCAAATTAGTTCAAGAACAAAACAATCCTAATTGTATAACTACTGAACTATTTCTTCTTAATGTTCGTGAGATTGAAAATTTAATACCAAACTCAATTTTAGCCGAAATTGTTTCGGGAGACAGAAAGAGGCAAAATGCCTTGTCTCTGTTGGAAAAAATTCAAACCAGCGGCGCTATTGACTTGAAAGGATTTTTAGACATAAAAAAAGGTTTATTGCTGAAAGATATACTCCGGGTACACTCGGCTGAAGTAGTATCCTTCTGGCAATCTAGAATTACTGACATTCCTGAGATTACAAATCGGATTGATGATTGGTGTCAGAAACATTGGCAATGCAGTAAAAGCAATAAATGTACTTGTGAGATTTCTTTGGGTTTTGGAGAAAATGTCTTAGATAATACTGTCAGTTGGCTTCAAGAAAAAACACCACATAAAGTTGCTGAAATGGTCGATATCTATTTGCGTGAAGAGTGGGAACAAATTGGACAAATTATAGTTAATTGGTGCTTTTCAGAAAGACCAATTCGTGCTTAATGGGAAACCAGTTAAATTAAGTTAAGGTATTTCAGCCCTCATCTGGTCACTCACTTGCCAAAAGCCCTCATTTCATGTATAGAGTGAGAACATAAACTTTTGTGAAGTGAGGAACCAGGATGTACATCGTACAAATCGCCTCCGAATGCGCTCCAGTCATCAAGGCTGGAGGTTTAGGCGATGTAGTTTATGGACTTAGCCGGGAGTTAGAAAATCAGGGTAACTGCGTCGAGCTGATCCTACCAAAGTACGATTGTATGCGCTACGACCATATTTGGGGGCTGCACGATGCCTACCGTGACTTGTGGGTTCCCTGGTATGGTGGGGCGATTCATTGTTCCGTTTATTGCGGTTGGGTACATGGGAGAGTCTGTTTCTTTATTGAACCTCACTCTCAGGATAATTTCTTCAATCGGGGCTGTTATTATGGCTGCGATGACGATCCCATGCGATTTGCATTTTTTAGCAAGGCAGCGTTAGAATTTCTGCTACAAAGTAATAAGCGTCCTGATGTGATTCATTGCCATGATTGGCAAACCGGATTAGTTCCTGTCATGCTCTATGAAATCTATCAATATCATGGCATGGGTAATCAACGAGTTTGCTATACCATTCACAATTTTAAACATCAAGGATTTGGCGGTTGTGAAATTCTCTGGGCAACGGGTTTGCATCGAGAGTCATATTACTTCGATTACGAACGTTTGCAGGATAATTTTAATCCTTTTTCTTTGAATTTCATGAAGGGAGGGATTATTTACTCTAATGCCGTTACTACTGTTTCTCCCCATCACGCATACGAAGCACGCCATACTCCTATTGGGTACGGATTGGGGCATACTTTATATGTAGCTCAAGAGAAGTTTAGTGGAGTCCTTAACGGGATTGATACTGATTTTTGGAATCCCGGAATAGATCGTTACATCCCTTATCATTACACTCAGGAGGATTTAACAGGAAAAGCCAAAAATAAGCAAGCATTACGGGAACGTCTTTTACTCTCTGATGGGGATAAACCACTCATTGCTTATATTGGTCGTTTGGACGATCAAAAAGGGGTTCACCTCGTCCATCATGCCATTTACTATGCTCTCAATAGGAATGCGCAATTTGTTTTATTAGGTTCCCCTACAGAGTCAGGAATTGGTAGTTGGTTTTACCATGAAAAATGTCATCTGAATGATAACCCAGATGTCCATTTAGAACTAGGATTTAACGAAGAATTATCCCACCTCATCTATGCTGGGGCGGATATGATTGTTGTCCCTAGTAATTACGAACCCTGTGGATTAACCCAAATGATTGGATTAAAATATGGCACTGTGCCAATTGTCAGGGGCGTTGGTGGTTTAGTAAATACCGTTTTTGATAGAGACTATGACAGTTATCATTTACCAGAAGAAAGAAATGGTTACGTCTTTTACGAAACAGATAATTATGCCTTAGAATCAGCAATGGACAGGGCAATTGGTTTGTGGTATCACTATCCTGAAGAGTTTGAAAAACTGGTGATTCAGGGTATGAATTGCGACTATTCTTGGAATCATCCTGGTAAAGATTACTTGGCAATTTACGAAAATATTCGCCATAAGTAAGAGGGAATAGGGAGTAGGGAATGAGGAATGGGGAAGAATGCGGTATTGACGATTAGCAATTAGCAATTAGCAATTAGCCATTTCCTAAGAAAACTTAGTCAGAAATCCTAAAAATTTCTTACTAGTGGGTGTTAATAATGTGCGGCGATAAGCATCTGCCGCTTTTTTTATGCCTTCGGCTTGAGTTGGATAAGGATGAATCACACTACTTAACTTGCTCAAGCCAACTTTACCGATAATTGCGGTAGTAATTTCACTAATCATTTCACCTGCATGACGGGCAACAATTGTCGCGCCGATAATTTCATCAGAGCCTTTCCGATGGTGAATTTTGACAAAACCCTCCTCTTCCCCATCTGCGATCGCGCGATCTACACTAGTAAAAGGTATCTTTATCGTATTTACCTCTATTCCTTTCGCCTGTGCTTCATGCTCGTATAATCCTACATGGGCAATTTCGGGATCCGTATAAGTAGCCCAAGGCATGACTAAATTACTCAGTTTATACCTCCCCAATCCGAAGGGAGAAAACAGGGTATTTTTAATGACAATTCGCGCCGCTGCATCTGCCGCATGGGTAAATTTCCAATCCATACAAATATCGCCCGCAGCATAAATATTGGGATTGGTAGTTTGCAAATAATCATTCACAAATACACCTTTACGGGGATTATATTCCACCCCAACTGTTTCTAAATTCAACCCCTCCACATTTGGGGCACGCCCCGCACCCGCTAAAATTTCATCAACGGTAACTGATTCTTCACTTCCATTACCACAGGTAAAATAGAGTGTTTTTCCTTCCGGTGTCATGGCTACCCGATTCATTTTACAGCCCAAAACTAAGCGAATTCCTTCCCGAATAAAGACATTTTGCACGATTTCCGCCGCATCCGCATCCTCTTTATTTAAAAGATGGGAACCCCGATGAAATAGCACCACCTCACAGCCCAAGCGATGGAAAGATTGTGCCAATTCGCAACCAATTGGTCCCCCACCAATCACCGCTAACCTTTTTGGTTTTGCTGTGAGTGAAAATACCGTTTCATTAGTTAAATATCCCACATCCTCAATACCTGGAATCGATGGACGTACAGCCCTCGCACCAGTAGCAATAACAGCTTTCTTAAACCGCAATACTTTACCACCAACTTCCACAGTATTAGAGTTAGCAAAACTAGCATTACCCAAAAACACATCCACCCCAATCTTTTGAAACCGCTGTGCCGAATCGTGATGACTAATTCCTGCCCTTAACTTTCGCATCCGCGCCATCACCGCAGAAAAATCCACTTCAATATTTTCTGGCGAAATAATGCCAAATTTACCTGCTTCTTGCATTTCTGCGACTACACGAGAAGAACGAATTATACATTTAGAAGGTACGCAACCAACATTCAAACAATCCCCACCCATCAAATGTTTTTCTATTAAAGCGACTTTCAAACCCAATCCCAAACCTGCTGCACCTGCCGCCACTACTAATCCAGCCGTGCCAGCCCCAATTACAACTAAATCGTAGCAACTTGCAGGTTGAGGATTAATCCAATCTGCTGGATGGACATGGTTAACTAAAGTACGGTTATATTCATCCATTGGTTGGATGATAACTCTTTCAAATTCTGCATTTGTCATCGTAAATTCCTGTGATTGTTTGTAGTAGGCACTTTAGTGCCTCAAAATCTTGTTATAGCAACCGCCACATCGGTTAAGGCATCAATAACATCATGAAGAGAAGAGGAATACTCCCTGCGTAAAAAAAT
>DOIX01000163.1 GCA_003511885.1 Cyanobacteria bacterium UBA11153 | reverse complement strand
TTACACTGTATATTTTCCATTTAGGAAAAAATAGCTTAAACCCTCTTCCCTACTCCCCGTCTCTCAAAACAGACTTTCTTAAAAGCGTAGCAGCTTATCCGGATTGAGCCTTTTGGATGATGGAATTTAGAAATTGAAAGGTTTAAAAGGGATTGCCAGATGTTTCAATATCAATGGAAGCTAACAATTGTAGAACGTAACTTATTGCCCTCTAATTGGATGAAGTTAATCCCGGATGCTCAAGAGCGAATGTTAGAGGAAGCTGAAGAATTGGCAGGAGATTTACCTCCAGCGGATCGGCGGCGACTCCTTGCATCCTTGTCCAAACTTCAAGATTCTGGAGAAGCACAATTTCAGCCAAAGATTGAAAAAATGTTACAAACCTTTAAATTGGAACATCTCTATAGTTCTCATAGTGCTACAAATCATTATTCAGAACACGGCATTGACGCAAAGCTTGAACAATTGACTCCAGTCGAATCGGCTTACTGATATAATTATTCATCCCGGCGGCTAAACATTTTTCTCGATCTCCCTCCATCGCATTTGCCGTCATCGCAATAATTTGAGGACGCACAGATAGATCCCATTCCTGACAAATCCGACGAGAGGCTTCCAGTCCATCCATTTCCGGCATCTGCACGTCCATGAATACAACATCATAGGATTGGCGACGCAAGGCGACGAGAACTTCTTGTCCGTTTTGAGCCACATCAGCATTGTATCCCAACCGCTTTAATAGATGGAGGGCTACCTTCTGATTGACAAGATTATCTTCCGCAAGGAGTATGCGTAAAGGGAGTTTTTGAGATAAATGCGCGTCAAATTGGACTGATTCTGAATTTGATGATTCCTGTGTTTTCATTGTCTGAGTCAAATTTGTGGCTACTGGTAAGTGTAAATCCATCCAAAAGATACTACCAACTCCAGGTTGACTGGTTACCTTCAATGTGGTTCCCATCATTTGGATCAGTTTTTGGCTAATGGCTAATCCCAATCCAGTCCCTTCGGCTTTGTACCGTTGGTGTCCTACTTGTTCAAAGGGTAAAAATATTTTTTCTAATTGTTCGCTACTCATCCCAATACCAGTATCTTCTATTTGGAAGCGAATTAGCTTGGTTATTGGTGGTTGGTTATTGGTTTTTGTCCCATTACTGAGTCCCCAGTTCCCTACTTCCCTGCTCGCTGCTCCCTGCTCCCCTCCTCCCTGCTCCCCTCTTCGGCATCCGTTGTTCCATTCCCCATTCTCCATTCCCACTTTAAAAGTTACACTGCCTTGATTGGTAAACTTAATGGCATTGCCTAGTAAGTTAATCAGAACTTGTCGCAGCCGTTTGTTGTCTGCACAAATAGCATGAGGAAGTGGAGAAGTTGGTTGATAAATAAAGGCAATACATTTTTGTTTAGCCCATAGTTTACAGATTTCCACTACTTCCTGGAGGAAGGAAGAAAATACGAAATCTGTGGGGTAAAGTTCCATTTTTCCTGCTTCAATTTTTGATAAGTCCAGGATATCGTTGAGGAGGGTGAGGAGGTGGGAACCAGACTGAGAAACGATCCGAATTTGATCTATTTCTTCTTCTGTCATCGTTTTTGAGCCTTGGAGAACTTGGGCGATGCCTAAAATGGCATTGAGGGGGGTGCGGAGTTCGTGACTCATATTTGCCAAAAATTCGCTTTTTGCCCTATTGGCTGCTTCAGCAGCTTCTTTGGATTTCTCAAGTTGCTGAGTTAAGGATCGCAATCTTAATTGTACGTTGATCCGAGCTAGAACTTCTTCTCTTTGAATGGGTTTGGTAATGTAATCTACTCCACCAACAGCAAATCCTTTAACTTTATCTTCTGTTTCCGAAAGCACTGTCATAAAAATTACGGGAATATCGCGGGTGATGGGTGATAATTTTAAGCGGCGGCAGGTTTCCCATCCGTCGATTCCCGGCATCATGACATCGAGGAGAATTAAGTCTGGAGATATTTTTTCTAATTTTTTAATGGCACTTTCACCATCTTTTGCTACTAGTACTCTAAATCCAGACTCTTTGAGGAAATCTGAGAGTAATTGAATATTAGCAGGTAAATCGTCAACAATAAAAATTAGATTTTGCTCTGGGGATTCCATAGTTATGTTTCGGAAATGGCTTTAGGGATAATCTTCATAATTTCTTCTTCGTCAAACTCCCTTGCTAATTGCAATAGTTTGGCAGAAAATGAGTGATATTGGGGATCTAATTTGCCTAATCTGATGGCTTCTTCTTGAATGGCATCAAAATCCCCGATTTCGATCGCAGCCCAAATAGCAGTGAGTTGCTGAGGTGGCGGGACTCTTGTTTCTGACTGGATCTCGGTTTTTGGTGTTCCAGGGGAGAGTCCTCCCCAAGTAGAAGCCCTGGCTGCACTATCCTGTTCTGATTCTAATTCATTTTTTTCATAAATCCATTGTAATCCTAAATAATTTTGTAGTTTTTCTAATAATTCTTGGGATTGGATCGGTTTCGGGATAAAATCATTGCAGCCAGATTCCCAACTCTGTTGTCGATTAAAATTAAATACGCTGGCGCTGGAGGCAATGATAATTTTTTCTTGACATTCTGGTAATTGTCGCAACTGTCTTGTCATTTCAAAACCATCCATCACTGGCATAATCAGATCCACAATAATGAGATCCGGATTGAGGGTAATTGTTTTTTCTAATCCTTCCTTGCCATCAATAGCTTCGATTATTTCAAATCCGATGGGCTGTAGTAGATTGAGGATTACGGAACGATTTTCCCATCTGTCATCTACTACTAATATTTTCTTGGTTGCTCCTTGATAACCAATGATATTTATTTTTGACTTAGCTGTAGCTGATGGCATCCAATCTGGAGATTCTGGCAAATCCAAATCTAGCCAAAACTTGCTCCCAACTCCAGGTGTACTTTCAACTTCAAGTTGACTACCCATCAGTTGCACAATTTTGAGGCTAATCGCTAATCCTAACCCACTCCCTTCTGATTTGCGATCGCAATCTCCCACTTGTTCAAATGGCAAGAATATTTTATCCAATTGTTCTGAATTCATTCCAATACCAGTGTCTTCTACTTGGAAGCGGATTTTTTTTGTGGGTTGGTTGTTTTTCTCCCCGTTTCCTACCCGGGCATCTGCTCTGGCATTACCGATTCTAATTTGTTGTTGGTTATTGGTTATTTCTTGGGGATTTAATAGAGGTTTTTTTGTTTCTATTTCCTCATTATCGATTCCCCATTCCCCATCTCTTGGGGATATTTCGATTGCACCAACTTTGAAGGTTACGCTACCAGAATCGGTAAACTTGATGGCATTACCTAGTAAATTTAGCAAGACTTGCCGCAATCTTTTTTCATCAGCATAAACAGCAGTTGGTAGTTTATTTAAAACTTGGAAGGTAAAAGTAATTTCTTTTTGTTCTGCCTTAATCCGGCAAATTTCTGTTACTCCTGACAAAAAAGAACTTAACTGAAAATCTTTGGGATAAAGTTCCAGTTTTCCTGCTTCAATTTTAGACAAGTCGAGAATATCATTAATCAAGGTAAGTAAATGGGAACCGCATTGGTGAATAATCTCTATTCTATCTTGTTGCTTTGGGTTAATATCCTTATCCCGCTGCATAATTTGGGCGTATCCTAAAATCCCATTGAGAGGAGTACGCAATTCATGGCTCATATTGGCAAGAAATTCGCTTTTGGCATGGTTAGCAGCTTCAGCCGCAATTTTGGCTTCTTGAAGTTCTGATGTTCTTTGTTCAACACGATTTTCTAGTTCTTCATTTGTCTTTTCTAAGGTATTAAATGATTCCTGTAACTGAGCTGCCATCAGATTAAAAGACTGAGATAGTTTGCGTAACTCTTTCATGCCTTTTATATCTACTTGTTTGTCCAAGTTACCAGTTGCGATAGCTTCAGATGCTTCCATGAGATGAAAAATTGGGTTGCTAATCCAACGAGATGTCAGTAATCCTAGGATAATAGCTACTACTAATGCCGACAAACATAATATTACTATAGTACGGTTATTGGCATTAATTTCTGCTATGAAGTCATTTTCGGGAACGACAACCACAATCAGCCAATCTAAACCTAAATTGTCTCGCCAAGGAGTTACCTGAATAAACTGATATTGATTATTTATTTTGTGCTTAAACTGTTGAGTATCTTTAATCTGACTGAGGTTCCCGAAATCTTCGATCAAATCCTGAGTTGTGTCTTTAATTAAAGGATCTTTACTGTCCGCTCCTTTAATCCGTTCGGCTTTACCGTTAATAATTTTGTATGATGGTACGGGACTTGAGCTTGAAACAATGAGGCCATTTTTTTCTAAAATAAAAGTTTTTCCTGATGGACTAATTTTTAAGTCTTGAAGAAATTTACCAATCTGTGAAATACTTAAATCTATACCAATAACTCCGATAACTTTGTTGGATTGATCGAATACAGGAGAATTAATACTAATAGCTATTTGATCCGGAAAGTCTGCCCAATTATAAATTGGACTCCAAATAGTTTTTTTAGCCGCAATTGTGTCAGTGTACCAATCGGCAGCTAAAGGATTATTATCTTGATAAATTTGCCTGAGATAGCCACGATTCCCTTGATTATCTGGAGTGTATGAATAAAGTTTATCCAGGTTAGGCTTGGACATATCAGCAATTTCTAATATATCTCCTATATAGCCAACTCCGATGTATTCACCTTCTTGAGTACCATAGTTAATATAGGTAAATCCGTAGACTTTAAGCTGGTTCCAGAAGTATTTGCCTACACCTTTAAAATCTTTCAAGTCTAAAAGTCCGACTTGAATCGCTTGCAAATTTATTTGATTAACTTGTTTGGGTACGGATAAATAACTATCGAGATGTTCGTCAATCCGCAAACTTATTTCATCCAGTAATTGACTGGCTAGTTTGCTCACTGCTTTTTGCCCATTTTGCCAAGAAAAATACCCGACTAGTCCTACTGCTGCAAATATTTGCACAACAAATGGAACAATTAATATCGTTTGCATTGAGATTTTTGGCAATATTTTTAATACTAATTTGTTCATATTTTTATCCTTGTTTGATGCTTGATTGTTAGTTATGACTTGTTGTTTACTTGCCCAAGCTAGACATTAAGAGATAAATAATGTATTGTAAACTATCAACTATCAACTATCAACTATCAACTATCAACTATTAACTATTAACTATTAACCATTAACTATTAACTATCAACTATTAACTATTGACAGTATATGGTCAACATTTAGTAAATGTAGCAATCTCTGATGAGAGATTAACAATCAGACACCTGGAATGCTCTGGAGATGAGTTACAAGTTTTAAAAGCCGTCACGAGCCTGTGAGAATCTCTAGTCCCTGAGAAACTGATAGTCTTGAATCGGTTGATAATATAAAGGTGATTTTCCAGTAATTTTAGGAAAATCAGGATTTTGTCAGAGAATTACCAAAGTTTTAGCTAAGAGTTATGATAGTAAAGACTCCGATGGCGATCGCAAGCACTCCTGCCAAGCCCTTGGGATCGCACAAGCGGGTATTTTTGATCTGTACCCATTGTTCTCAAAATCCCTGCTGGAAGCCAACTAGAGGTAAACTTTTTGGGGATATAGTAATTTTACTGTGTTTATGCTGTAATTACTGGAAAAGTCATAATTGATTGTGAGATGGGCATGTAATTTGGGGTTACAGCAATTGGCGATCGCAAGACGGAGATCCTTGTACAGTGGTACAGAGGTACTTTAGCACGTCTCCAGATTAGACACTGGGGTAGGATAAAAGTGACTAGATATCAATGAGAGAAAAGCCTAAAATGAAAAAATTAAAATCTATTTCTCTAGCTTTTGCCTATTGTAGAGATAGGATATTGTAATTTTATCTAATTAGCTGGGAATAATAGATGATGAAATATCCTCAATCTCTTATAATGAATTCGACTCTTTCACTAATAGTATATATTTGTTACTTAATCTGCCAAGTAAACAAATATTATCAAAATCAATACAAATATTTTCAGAAAATAAACAAAAATCCTAAAATTGTTTATTTTATCCTGCCAGTTAACCAATCCTTATCTTAAGATTAGTCATGATATTAACTACCAGCGTCCTCAAAGAATATACTATAGCTCAAACTCGCCGCGAGTCCAAGATCTCAGTCCCGCCTTCACCCCCAACGCGCCCAGAGACTCAAGATTCTGGATCGATTTGGATTTACATCTCCATTGGATTTGCTCTCTTGGCAATTGGATTAGGAGTCTATGGCAATTTTAAACTCAAAGAGATGGATAAAAAGCTAAAATTTGAGCAATTCAAAACAAAAGATCTTCATAAAAAGCTCAAGTTAGCCCTCAATACCATCCATAAAATGGAAACAAATCCCGATTTAGTTCACTCGCGGGAATTTAATCTAGATTACCTGAGACTGCGGATGGAAGAGGAGGTATTTCACTTTGCAATCGTCAATCAAATAAAAATTAAGGTAAAACAATTAATTAGTGTAGCACTTAGACCAACTCAAGCATCTCAAACTTCAGTAGGAATTGCCAGTACCACAGGGAGAGAAGTTGATGAAGTATTCGATGTGAAGTACGAGACAGAAACGGGTGGCAAACGGAATATGCGAGTACTCTTTCGCATTCAAGTGAAACTCATGAAATTACCTACCCAAGCCACATCAGCAACTATTAGCCAGATTATCGACTGTATTGAAAACTTTCTCAGCCCAGAGGATGAAAGTTGGCAACCGACAATTCAAGGCAGAATTGTCTCCCTCCATTGGGATCAAAAAGCCAAACCCACTCCGTTATTGGTTTTGCAGCAATCCAGTGAAGGAGTCAATGTTACTCTCCGCACCAATCGGGCTCGGGTTCAATAAAAACGAAAGATTCGCTTCAGGGAATGATATAATCGCTTGACAGTTGATAGTTGATAGTTGATAGTTACTCAGCTTACCCTCCTGTCAACTATCCATTGTCAACTGTCTATTACCAACTATCCATTGTCCATTGTCCACTGTCCACTGTTCGCTGTCCATTGTCAACTTTCCGCTATTCATAACGTTATTTCTGTTTTTAGCGATGTGGCGGTTGCGATAATTTTACTGATAAATCATATTGATGAACATCAGTCCCAGCTCACTCTGGGGTAAACTAGCTCTAGAATACCTCAGTTAATTAGCCAAGTCAAATTTATGAAGTTATTCAAGTTCATTACATTCAGTATCCTTTGTTATCTCTGCCTATTTCTCAATCCATATCTGGCTTGGGCGGTACCAATCAAAATTGGTATGTCAGCGACTTTTACAGGTGCTTCCCGCAATCTTGGTATTGAGTTATATCAGGGGGCAATGGCATATATTGAAAACGTCAATAAGTCAGGGGGAATCAATGGCAATGAAATCGTCATTCAAGTCTATGATGATAGCTATGAACCCCTACCTGCTCTAAAAAATACCATTAAGCTAGTTGAACAAGATCGAGTTATTTCATTATTCAATTATGTGGGAACTCCTACTGTAGTTCAGATTTTACCCCTCTTAAAAAAATATGTCGAGCAAAATACATTGCTCTTTTTTCCCTTAACAGGAGCGCAACCACACCGACAACCTCCCTATAGCCAATATGTTTTTAATCTGAGAGCTTCCTACCGAGAAGAAACAGGTGGAATTGTGGATAATTTGGTCAAAGTTGGTAACAAGCGTATTGCAGTATTTTACCAGCTTGATTCCTATGGTAGAAGCGGTTGGGATGGGGTATTAAAAGCTTTACAAAAAAATGATTTGGACATAGTTGAAGAAGCAACCTATCGTCGAGGAACAACCTTCGATACCAGTTTTAAATCCCAAGTTGAAGCAATTAAAAAAGAGAACCCAGATGCAATTATTTCCATTGGCAGCTATCAGGCTTGTGCCGGATTTATTAGGGATGCTAGAGATGGAGGTTTAAATGTACCAATAGCTAACGTTTCCTTTGTGGGTAGTGAAAGTTTATTAAAGTTACTTCTCGAAGCGGGTGATAAAAGTGGACGAGACTATACCCGTAACTTAATTAACTCTCAAGTTATCCCCAGTTATGAAGATCTTTCTTTGCCTGCTGTGGAGGAATACCGAAAATTAATTGACGCTTACAGATCCCAGCCATCAAAACCTCCAGTACCCGATGATTATAAACCTATCCGTTATAGTTTTGTCAGTTTTGAAGGGTTTTTAAATGCGAAATTACTGGTAGAAATTTTAAAATTAGTACCGGATTTTTCTCCTGGACTAGATCTCCGCCACATTGTGGAGAAGGTAGAAAATTTGGATATTGGTATTGGCGTGCCAATCACATTTAGTGCCCAGAAACATCAAGCACTGAGTAACGTTTATTATACCACTGTGGAAAGTGGTATATTCATCCCCATTCGCAACTGGGAAAAATTTGCTAAATAACGACAATTTTCAACATTACCTGGAAAAATTACTAAATTATGATTGTAGCAAAACGGCTCAAGAAGGCATTGCTGCTTAATGCAATTATATTCAGCTTGGTTGCTATCTCAACCTCTATATCCTCCGTCTGGAATCTGTATACTAGCTTGGTTGTTCCCTATCAAAATCAGGGAGTTGCCTTGGCGAGATCCGTTGCTAATTTTAGCAGTTCCCTCCTCTTTGGTAGCCCTTATGAAAGTATTCAGGGTGTGATTGATGGTTTGAGCGAGATTGAAGGATTATCTTACATTTTTGTGAGCGATTCAACAGGAAGAATTGTTGCTCATACCTTTTCTCCCACGATTCCCCAACTCTTCTCAAAAACTGAAAAAGCAAGTCGCGCCTTTAATGGGAAAGACTTTCAGGAACAAAAACCAAAAATCAGAAATATTAAGATCTCAGAAATTGGCAAAATAATTGATATTGGTTTTCCGGTTATGTCAGGAGTGGCGGGACAAGTACATGTGGGATTGAAGCAAAAGATTATAGACGATCAAATTAGAGGATTTGCCATCAGGCAGATAGGAATTGCGATTTCGTTATTTGCGATTAGTACAGGAGTTACTTATTTAGTCCTAGCACGTATATGAAGGCTGATTTAACCTAAAACGTCTCTAGTTTGACAACGAGAGATCCCCGACTTCTTTCAGAAGTTGGGTATCTCTGCGCGATCGCGTTTTCAGTGGCATGAAGCAGGATCCCCTCAACCTAGCACAGAAACCGAGTTTCTCGGAGCTTTCTAGGATACCTCACTCACCTCAAAAGCACTATATATCTCCCATCTTCACAATTTCTTCACATAAAATCATCCTAATTAAAGATTTGATGAAGAAGCTGGTATTTATCCCGATCTTTAGTTAGCCTAATGCTATAGACGATCTAGTAATGAAATTAGACAACGATAGAACCTGAGACTTTGAGACAAGGAGAGTGAAACACTAGACATCTCCAGAAACTAAGTTTTCATCTAAAATAAAGCTGGCGAGGATAACTATGATACAGTCTCAGAGATTACTGAATATGGATGAGAAATCTCCCCCAGACATTGAGGATTCCTCCCCATCAATAGTGAAATCAACAATTGGGCACTTTGCTCAACTGACTAAAAATTTGGTTGGAGCCAATTTTAGCGGTAAAGATCTAAGTGGAGTCAACTTCAAAGGTGCTAATCTTAACCAAGCTGACTTCACCGAGGCGGATCTCAATGGTGCTAACCTTAACAGTACCAAGATTAATCGTGGCAACTTCATCCTTGCTGACTTAAACGAAGCTAACCTCAGCCTTTCTAAACTAGACAACTCAGATTTCAGCCTTGCCAATCTCAGCTATGCCAGGTTGATTGGCAGTAACCTCAAAGGAGCCAATCTCTCTCGTGCCGATTTAATTGCGGCTAATCTCAGTGGCGCTAATCTCAATAGCGCTAATCTCAGTGGCGCTAACCTCAGCGGCGCTAATCTCAGTGGAGTTTACCTAATCCGTAGCAACATCAACGGTGCTGACCTTATCGAGGCTAACCTGAGTGGTGCCGATATGCGAGAGGCAAAGCTAATCAATGCTAACCTCAATGGTGCCTACCTCAAGGCAGCCAATCTGACTGGTGCTAGCCTCAATCGGGCATATCTCATGGGCGCTAACCTCAACCAAGTCTATGGGATGCGTGCCAATCTCAGCGGCGCTGAATTAAAACATGCCTACCTGAAAGATGCCAACCTCAGTCAGAGTAACCTCAATGGTGCTAAATTTGGTGGAGCTAACCTAAGAGGAGCGCAACTGAGCGGTGCTAATCTCAGGAGTGCTTATCTTGGTGCTGCGGATCTCAGTCATGCCAACCTCAGCGGTGCTTGCTTGATCCATGCTAACCTTACTCGTACCGATCTCGCTTATGCCAACGTCGAGAATTGTCGATTTGGATATAATTCAGGATTATCTGAGACGATGAAGAAAGATTTGATTCAACGAGGAGCGATTCTTGTCGAAAAATCTTGAACGCAATGGTTAATGGCTAATGGCTATCAAACTCCCCACTCAAAACTCCCCACTCAAAACTCTCCTCCCCCACTCCTCACCTGGGCATCTGCTCTGCCATCACCCATTCCCCCTGCCCCACTCCCCAAACCGATCCTGTAGCTATTGGAAAGCGGTTGTGTCAAAATTATGGGGATACCATATAATCTGGCTTCTAGCATTGAGCAAAATCAGTGGATTCTTGCTCAATGCTAGAAGCTAAATCAATGCGCCTGCGGATATGACTGCTCGTTTAAACCAACTTTTATCGCTGTTAGGCCCACTCCGCAGAGAATACATTGTCTTGGATCGGGATTTCCAAATCGTAGAGATTTCTTTGGAAGTACAGCGGTTTGCAGATGCTCCTGATGAAGTGGTGGTGGGAAAAGATATTCGCCTTAGTTTTCCGGAATTGATTGGGGTTGAAGATATTCTGATGGATATTCTTCAAGACAGACAGGAGAGTTTTGAATTGGAGGCAGTTGGCAGGTTTTTCGATCAAAATAATCCTTTGTATGTTGATTTTTATATTATCAAAAATAACTTTGGACTTTATGACAAAGAACATCCAGCAGAAGAGCAACTAATTATCTTCTTTGAAGATGTGACGACCAGAATGGTTTTGGAGCAAACTTTAGTTCAGGCTACCAATGAAACTGGTCTGTTGTTAAGTAGCCTATCAGCCTCCAAAGCTTACAGTGACAAAATCGTTGACTCAATGGCAGATGCCCTATTAGTAACTAATCGCTCCGGCACGATCAAAACAGTCAATCGTTCCGCACAGAATTTGTTTGGCTATCATGAGTCCGAATTAATTGGACAGCCAATTTCACTCATTATTAAGGATGCCAATTTATTAATTGCCAACAATAAACAACATCTCTTAGGCGAGCCATCCTTAAATCAGTTAGAAGTAGTTTGTTTAACTAAAACTGGCGAAAAAGTAACGATCGCGTTTTCCTCTTCAGCGATTCAGACGGAAACAGAAGGGGTAGAAAATTTTATTTATATTGGTAGAGATGTCACCGAGCGTCATCGCAACCAAAAGCGTTTGGCAACCCAACATGCCACCACCCGGATCGTATCAGAGTCGCGCACGATCGCAGATGCCCTCCCCAAAATACTCCAAGCCATTGCGGAAACCTTAGCATGGGATATCGGCGAACTCTGGATACCAGAAACAGAAGGAGATAATCCACAATTTGCCCATCCCCAATCTTCCATCTCCCATCTTCAGTTACGATGCGTGGCAACTTGGATGACACCTTCCATCGCTATCCCAGAGTCAATTGATATAACACAGAAGATGACTTTACTTCCAGGTGTCGGCTTCCTTGGTAAGATTTGGACAACCCATTCCCCTCAATGGATTAGCGATGTGACTCAGGATGTCAATATTCAGAGAAAGTCTGAATTTGCGATCGCGAAAATCCATGGAGCCTTTGGGTTTCCCCTCCAAGACGATGGTGAAATCTTGGGAGTCATGGCATTTTATAGTCGCGATATTCAAAGAGCAGATCCGGAATTATTAGAGGTAATGGCAGCAATTGGCAGTCAACTGGGACAGTTTATTAAACGCAAACAGGCTGAATCCGCATTATTAGAAAGTGAAGAAAGATACCGAGATTTATTTGAAAATGCCAGCGACTTGATTCAATCAGTTACCGCTGAGGGTAAATTTATTTATGTCAATCGAGCTTGGCGCGAAACCCTGGGATATACCAATGAAGAAATTGCTAATATGTCTCTATTCGATCTGATTCATCCTGATTGTAAGATCCCTGGATTAAAAATATTTCAGCAGGTAATGTCTGGAGAAAAAGTCGATCAAACCAAAGTGGAATTTATGACTAAAAATGGTCATAAAATATCCTTAGAAGGCAGTATTAACTGCAAAATGATTGAAAATAGACCAATTGCGACTAGGGCAATTTTTAGAGATATTACCGAACGATTGGAAGCAGAAGAAGCATTGCGAAAAGAACAGGAAAAATCAGAACAACTACTTCGTAATATACTACCGGAACCAATCGCAGATCGCCTGAAACAGGATCGTCGAATTATTGCCGATGACTTTGCCGAAGTCACCGTACTATTTGCCGATATCGTCGGATTTACCCAACTCTCTTCATCGATCAGTCCCATTGTACTGTTAGACCTACTAAATCAAATTTTTACAGCCTTCGATCGACTGTGCGAAAAGCATGGGTTAGAAAAAATCAAGACCATCGGCGATGCCTACATGGTAGTGGGAGGCTTGCCTAAGCCAGATCCCGGACATGTCGAAGCGATCGCTAAAATGGCACTGGATATGCAAGCCACTATTCCTCAATTTTGCGACCATACAGGTAAAATTTTTAACATTCGGATCGGGATCAACACCGGACCTGTCGTCGCAGGAGTGATCGGACTCAAAAAATTCAGTTACGATCTATGGGGAGACACCGTAAATATTGCCAGCCGCATGGAATCACAAGGCATACCAGGGCGCATTCAGGTAACCGCAGCCACTTACCAACGATTGTGCGATCGCTATACCTTTGAAGAGAGAGGTTCGATTGATGTCAAAGGCAAGGGAAAAATGATAACGTATTTTCTGGTTGGTCCAAAATAATCGATTTGAGAGGTCGGAGGTGAGAGGTAGCGAGAAAAACCCGATCGCCCATACCCCCACGAGGATTGGCAATTATCCTCATCAAAATGATGGTAGATTTTCCCACAGGTGATAAGGAGTAACGCATCGAGTTGACTTACGTTCGCCAAGGTAAGATCGAGATGCCTGAGCTGGATTTGGCAAGAGTACGATCATGACGGATGAAAAATCTGGAAGCAACATTCAAAACTTGAACGAGGCAGCGATGAAAACAGCCGACAACTCGTCCAAGCTGGAGCAATTTGCTGAATCGAGTCTAGCAGAGGGTTTTGTTGGTATCGATCTTAGCGATAAAGATCTCAGCGGTGACAATCTCAGTGGTGTCGATCTTAGCAGCACCGACTTAAGCGGAACCAACCTGAGCGGTACTGACTTAAGCCTTGCTGATTTGAGTCTTGCTGATTTGAGCGATGCCAACCTCAGCTATGCTAACCTCACCAGTGCCGATTTAAGCTGTGCCGATCTCAGTCGTGCCAACCTCAGTTATGCTAACCTCAGCAAAGCAGAACTCAGTGGAGCAAACTTGAGTCGTGCCAACCTCAAAAATGCTAACCTAACTCGTGCTGAACTGAGCGGCGTTAACCTCAGTCGCGCTCACATCAGCGGAGCTAATCTCAGCGGTACTAATCTCAGCGGCGCTAACCTCTGCGCAATTGATTTTCGAGATGTCAACCTCAATGGGGCACAACTAAGTCTTGCCAACCTCAAAAAAGCTAAACTCAGCGGTGCTAATCTCAGCAGCACTAACCTCAGCAGCACCAACCTCAGAGGAGCTAACCTCAACAGTACCAACCTCAAAAATGCGAATCTGATGGGAGCTAACCTCAACAATTCCAGTCTGAGAGGCGCTAATCTCGGAGAGGCTCATTTGAAAGGCGCTATTCTCAGAGATGCCTTTTTGAGATCCGCTTTACTTAGAGAAGCTAATCTTAGCGGTGCTGACCTCAGAGGAGCTAACCTTAAAGAAGCCGATCTCAAAGCCGTTAACCTCAGCTTTGCTAATTTAAAAGCAGCAAACCTCAGCTTTGCCGATCTCAAAACAGCAAATCTCAATAGCGTCAATCTCCTGGGCGCTATGCTCAATAAGACCGATCTCAGCAGCACTAACTTAACCAATGCTAACCTAGGTGCAGCCAACCTGAACGGTGCAAATCTCCAAGAAGCTAACTTAAACGGTGCTAATTTAAGCGGAGCTAATCTTAACCGCGCCTTATTGAACAATGTTAATCTCATCAGTGCCAACCTTAGTCTTGCCGATCTCAAAGAAGCCAACCTTAGTAATGCTAATCTCAAAGATGCTAACCTTGGTTGTGCGGATCTCAGCAGTGTTAACTTCAATAATGCCAATCTCACTGGTGCTAATCTTAGGGGCGCAGAAATCAACGGTGCGGATTTTAGTCAGGCTAATGTAGACAATACTCTTTTGGGATCTGACGCAGAAATTTCTGAGGATATGAAGCTAGATTTAATCCGGCGCGGGGCAATTTTTGAAGATTGATGAGAGGAGATAAGGGGTATAACAGTTGACAATTGACAATTATAACAACCGCCCTGGCGGTTGCTATAACAGGTGAGAGGTGGGATTTGATGAACAATTAACAATTAGCCATTAACAATGATATATGAAAATATCTACCGCACTACCAGTTGCCGTCAGTATCATTCTCTTATTTAATCCTGAAGGATTAGCAACAGCCATCAAAGCATCTCATCGCATGTCGGGGTTTTCAGAAGATAACCGTCACTATATCTATCTGGAAAGTTCCCGGAATCCCGTCACAGAAATTCCTACTGCCCAAATCCAAATTATCGATATTGAAAATAATGCTTGTGTCAGAGATGGTTGTCTGGAAACTGAATACGATCGCAAAGCATACAGTACCACCAATCGAGCTGCTGAAGACGACTTGCTTAACAAAACATCAACCCTCAGACACGATTTGAGGCTGAATCGACTCAAAGTAGGGATTCAACTGCCAATCATCGAACGAAAAATAAATCGCGATTACCCACCCCGTAGCGGTATCACTCGCAGCGAAACAGTCAGTTTCCGCGTTAAAGAGCCAACTAAACCTCTATTCATTCGTCTGGATCAAAAGTATATTCCCTCAGCATTATCAGGAGGTTTTTCTGGCGCAGCGCGTACTTCCATGAGATTAGTTATTAACTATAATTATTATCAACTTACCCTTGGCGATCTGAATTATTATCGAGATGCGGTAACCAATTATGCCATCCGAGAAGTGAGATTATCTCCCAATCGAGATAATATCGTGGTTTTAATTGATATGAGCCACCAGATGGAAGAAGGGATATTGGATACAACATTTGTCCAGAGTTTTCCTCTACCACAATAACACTATATAGGGTTTGCTGAATAAG
>DOIX01000285.1 GCA_003511885.1 Cyanobacteria bacterium UBA11153 | reverse complement strand
TTTAGATGCGCCGCAGCTTATTTCGTTGATGTCGTCACCAAAAATCAAGCTTTTTCAAGCTTAATGACATTGGTACAAGATCTCAATGAGACGGAGTTGTCAGGCATTCAGCTTGGCAAAACGAGGATTTGAAAGAACTTGTAACGCGATCCCCCATCAGTGATAATCTAGAAGACGGCAAGTTTAAGCTTTATTAAGATCCCACCGGATCTTCCAATCACACTTATAAATCCAAGCAAAAAATCCCAGCATGGTAGCCACCACAGAAAAAACCAACGTCGGCAAAATCACCCAAATCATCGGCCCAGTGGTCGATGTGGAGTTCTCTAGCGGGAAGATGCCGCAAATTTACAATGCCTTGAAAATCGAAGGCAAGAATGAAGCCGGACAAGATGTTTCGGTTACCTGCGAAGTCCAACAACTGTTAGGGGACAATCAGGTACGGGCTGTGTCCATGAGTACTACTGATGGTCTAGTGCGGGGCATGGATGTCATTGATACAGGTGCCCCCATTAACGTTCCCGTCGGTCCTGCGACATTGGGACGGATTTTCAATGTATTGGGCGACCCAGTTGATAACATGGGTCCAGTTAATGTTACCGAAACTTTCCCCATTCACAGACCAGCACCTAAATTTACTGACCTAGAAACCAAGCCTTCCGTCTTTGAAACTGGTATCAAAGTGTTAGACTTGCTCGCCCCCTATCGTCGCGGTGGCAAGATTGGCTTATTTGGTGGTGCTGGTGTCGGCAAAACCGTGATCATGATGGAATTGATCAATAACATCGCCATCAATCACGGTGGTGTATCCGTCTTTGGCGGTGTAGGCGAACGGACTCGCGAAGGAAATGACCTCTACAATGAAATGAAAGAGTCAGGGGTTATCAATGAAAAAAATATTGGTGATTCCAAGATTGCTCTGGTATACGGTCAGATGAACGAACCACCCGGAGCCAGAATGCGGGTTGGTCTTTCGGCTTTAACAATGGCTGAATACTTCCGGGATGTCAGCAAGCAAGACGTTTTGCTCTTTATCGATAATATCTTCCGGTTTGTTCAAGCCGGTTCTGAAGTGTCAGCACTTCTAGGTCGGATGCCTTCTGCGGTGGGATATCAGCCAACTCTGGGTACAGATGTAGGGGCATTGCAAGAGAGGATTACTTCGACAACTGAAGGTTCAATTACCTCCATTCAAGCAGTTTACGTCCCTGCTGACGACTTAACTGACCCCGCACCAGCAACTACCTTTGCTCACTTGGATGGTACGACAGTGTTGTCTCGCGGTTTAGCAGCGAAGGGTATTTATCCCGCTGTGGATCCTCTGGATTCTACCTCCACCATGTTACAAGCCAGTGTAGTCGGTGAGGAACATTACCAAATTGCTCGTGCTGTTCAAGCTAATTTACAACGTTACAAGGAATTACAAGACATCATCGCCATTCTTGGTTTAGATGAATTGTCAGAAGATGACCGCTTAACTGTTGCCCGTGCCCGGAAAATTGAGCGCTTCTTGTCTCAGCCCTTCTTTGTAGCTGAAGTATTTACTGGCTCTCCTGGTAAGTATGTGACTCTGGAAAAAACCATCAAAGGATTCAAGATGATTCTGGCTGGGGAACTAGATGAACTGCCAGAACAAGCATTCTACATGGTAGGCGATATTGACGAAGCGATCGCCAAAGCTGAAAAACTCAAGGCTTAGTTATTAGTCATGAGTCATGAGTCATTAGTCATTAGTCCTTTGTTAACTGATAATTGCTAATTGGTAGTGGATCGAAACAAGAAACAATGACTAATGACCAATGACCAATGACAAATCATCAGTAATCAATAATCAATGAGCGATCGCAATTTATGACCTTAACTATTCGTGTAATTGCTCCTGACAAAACAGTCTGGGATTCCCAATCTAGCGAAGTAATCCTCCCCAGTACCACCGGACAAATTGGTATCTTGACGGGGCACGCTCCTTTATTATCAGCCTTGGACATTGGCGTGATGCGAGTTCGTTCCGAAAAAGGTTGGATTCCCATCGCCCTCATGGGTGGATTTGCCGAAGTTGAAGACAATGAAGTGACGATTCTTGTCAACGGTGCGGAAAGGGGAGACACCATTGACAAAGAAGCAGCCCGTGCAGCTTTTACCAAAGCGCAAGAGCATTTTGCTCAAGTTGAAAGCAGCGAAAATCGTCAAGAAAAAATTCAAGCTACCCAAGCATTAAAAAAAGCCCGCGTCCGTTTTCAAGCCGCAGGCGGAATGGTAGAAGGATAAAAAGTATTGGTTGTTGGTTGTTAGTTATTAGTTATTTAGTTGCTAGTTGTTAATCGAAGTCCAACAACGAAAATTTGTAATTGGATCTCAGGCCATTTTCCCCCAAGCAATAATGAAAAACAACCAACAACCAACAACCAATAACTAACAACAAATAACCAATATCAAAACCTCAAGCGCTACCAGTAAAAGTTACTTCAGGGAATTTCGCTTGAGCTTCAGACATAGGATGGGTTCGACCTTCTTCTTGCCAGTAATTAATAACTTCAGTGGCTTTATTGAGCAATTCAACTCGATCCACTTCAGTAATCCAGTGCTTTTTCTCTAACTCATTCTTAAGCTGTTCCCAGGCATCATGGCGAGGCCAAAAGAAGTAAGATGTGAGGGGACTAGTGCCTTTGCCAACGATTTGATCGACAGCTAGAGCCACATTCTCGTCTAGCCAGAGGACTTTTAAAAGAAACTTTGCCAATCACACCTCCGAGGAAACTTATGGCAGTGCTTAACTAATGTACAATTATTAATCTTACTGTACAATTAAAGCACCTTATAAAATTGGAGGAGAGATCCCATTGATCGAACCGCAATCGACAGCATTGGCATCAAACTGGAGCGCGAAGTGCTTTCAGGAGCGCTTCGCGATCGCAATTTTTGATATTGATGGTGTAGTGCGGGATGTCAGCTGCTCGTACCGGAGAGCGATCGCAGATACAGTAGAGTATTTTACAGAGGGCGCTTCCCGACCATCATCCCTAGATATTGACCTCCTCAAATCAGAAGGATTCTGGAATAACGATTGGGAAGCATCGCAGGAGCTAATTTATCGTTATTTCGAGGCTGAGGGTAAAGCAAGAGCAAATATATCCCTAGATTACGATCGGTTGGTTGACTTTTTCAATTCCCGCTACCGAGGATCAAATCCCGACAATTGGACAGGATATATTTGTGACGAGCCGTTACTTTTACAACCCAGCTACCTGGAAAGTTTGACAGGAGGAGGAATCCTATGGGGATTTTTCAGCGGCGCGACTAGAGATGAGGCGCTCTACGCACTATCAGGAAGACTAGGTTTAGTCGCACCTCTCCTCATCGCCATGGAAGATGCTCCAGGCAAACCCAATCCTACTGGTTTATTAGCAGCAGTAGAGCAATTAGAACAAAAACATAACATAGAAACTAAATTACCCACCATTTACGTGGGAGATACTGTAGCCGATATGTACACTGTCCAAAATGCCAAAACTCAGTATCCCCAACGCAATTGGATTGGAGTCGGGATTCTCCCTCCCCACGTGCAAGAAACAGAGCAACGCAGTGATGCCTATCAAAAAAACCTGAAAAATGCCGGAGCTAAAACAGTATTGCATAATGTTCAACTACTAACACCTGAACTAATTCAGGATCTAATTAACTTATAGTTGTTAGTTATTGGTTATTTGTTGTTTATTGTTGTTTGTTGTCTAAGCTGTGGAGCTAGCAATTTGCATTAGTATCAAGACTTAAGCCAACCATCTATCTGTAGAGTGCCCTGCGCGAAAGCTAACGCACCATCCACTATTAATAGCGTCACTGCGTAAGTCCTATAGCGCTTCTCGCATAGAACACGATCTTATTTTTAACGCAAAGGTGCGCAAAGGTAACAAGGGAATTGTTGCTGTGTTTCATGGATATGAGAAGTGCGATAAGTAGGGCTTGCTGTATAA
>DOIX01000284.1:20008-26937 GCA_003511885.1 Cyanobacteria bacterium UBA11153 | reverse complement strand
GTTTGATAAACGGTTTGATTTCCATTAAATAACTGTCAACTGTCAACTATCAACTGTCAACTGTCAACTGTCAACTATCAACTGTCAACTATCAACTGCTATACCTACTGAGACACTGGTGGGTTAGGTACGAATAATTGGGGTTTTTGGCGCAATCCTGGAATGCCTAAAACTAGTAGTAACATGAAAGTGCGACTGCAAGTAATAGCCGTAAACATACTTACCATGACACCTAAACCTAATGTAAGAGCAAAGCCCTTAACTAAACCCGATCCCAACCAAAATAAAGCCGCACAAGCAATAACAGTAGTGACGTTACCATCTAAGATACTGGAAAATGCCCGATAAAAACCAGACTCAACTGAACGGTATAATGTTTTTCCAGCCCTTATTTCTTCTCTTGTCCGTTCAAAAATGAGGACATTGGCATCAACAGCCATCCCAATACTGAGGATAAAGCCAGCAATTCCTGGTAAAGTTAGAGTCACACCTAAAGCGGCAAATGCTGCCAAACTGAGGATAGCGTAAATAATTAGAGCAACATCAGCAATTAAACCAGGTACGCGATAATAAACTGCCATAAAGACGAGTACTAATGTTAAGCCGCCAATCCCGGCATAGATACTGCGCTGAATGCTATCTTTACCCAAAGTCGCACCTACGGTACGATTTTCGACAATTTCTACCGGTACAGGTAAAGCACCACCTCGTAACTGCACTGCTAATTCTTTGGAGGATTGGGCATCAAAATTACCTGTAATGACAGCATTCCCGCCAGTAATACCATTCTGGGCAAATTCTGGTCCCACAACAGGAGAGCTGATTAGGCCATTATCGATAAAAATACCAATACTCCGTCCCGTGCCAGCCAAATCTTTGGTAAGATCGGCGAAGGCTTGTCCGCCTGCGGCATCGAAACGGAGGATAACTTCCCATGTATTACTAGTTTGACCTGCCGGACCATAATTAGCATCTTTGAGGTTTTTACCAGTGAGATTGGCATCTTCAAAGAGTTTAGCAATGGCTTCGTTACTCCGCGCGATCGCAGCCTGATTTTCTGCAATCTCTTCCCTTATAGTAGCCAGCCCATTTTCGTCATTATTTTTCTCTAATTCTTCTTGATTTTCCTGCAATTCTTCTTTCTTTCGCAATAATTCTCCCCTAACTTCCTGTTCGATTCTTAACTGTGCTTCGGAACCTGGTTTCTGTTTGCGAAATTCTAGTTGTGCTGTACCGCCTAATACTCTTTCTGCTTCTTTCGGATCGTTTACTCCAGGAAGTTGAACTAATATTTGATCGGAACCTACTGTTTGCACAACAGGTTCTGATACTCCCAATCCATTCACTCTATCTTCGATTACACTGAAAACTTCTTCAAGTTCTTTGGCGGTAATTTTTTTGATTTCTTCAGTAGTTTTTAGCTGAATTGTCAGTTGTGCCCCTCCCTGTAAGTCCAGTCCCAAGCGAATCGGCATCGTTACTAAAAACACGATCGCTATCATCAATACAACTACAATTAATGCTAATATTCCCCGTTGTTTTTCCATATTTTTTCTGGATATTTTTCTGACATATACTGGAAAATCTTTCTCAGACAAATAACCAACAACCAATAAGCAATAACCAATAACCAACAACTTTAGATCCGCAAAGCCATCATCTTCTTCACCGCCTCAGCAATCTGCTGAGGTTGGATAATTGTCAGATTTTCTAGCGCACCATTGTAAGGAGTCGGAATATCCTGAGATGAAAGTCGCAATACAGGCGCATCCAATTCATCAAATAAGCGATCGTTAATAGATGCCGTGACTTCCGCAGCAATTCCACCTGTTTTCATACATTCTTCCACCACAATTACTCGGTGGGTTTTGCGAATCGATGCACCGATGGTTTCAAAATCTAAAGGTTTGAGGGAAATTAAATCGATCACCTCTGGATCGTATCCTTCTTTTTCCAATTGCTTGGCTGCTTGCATCACATGATGACGCATCCGCGAATAGGTAAGAATGGTTACGTCTTTCCCACGTCGGACTACTTCTGCTTTATCGAGAGGTACTAAGTACTCGGTATCTGGCAGGTTCTCTTTCAAGTTATACAGGAGGACATGTTCAAAGAACAATACCGGATTATTGTCGCGAATGGCAGATTTAAGCAAACCCTTGGCATTATAGGGAGTTGAACAAGCGACAATTTTTAAACCGGGGACAGCTTGAAAATAAGCTTCTAGTCGCTGAGAATGTTCAGCACCAAGCTGCCTCCCTACTCCACCTGGTCCGCGAATTACCATCGGAATTGTGAAATTCCCACCGGAGGTATACCGCAGCATCCCCGCATTATTGGAAATTTGGTTGAAGGCGAGGAGCAAGAAGCCCATATTCATACCTTCAATAATCGGACGCAATCCAGTCATTGCTGCACCGACTGCTAAACCCGTAAAGCTATTTTCTGCGATTGGGGTATCAAGTACCCGCAATTCGCCGTATTTTTGGTATAAGTCTTTGGTGACTTTGTAGGAACCTCCATAGTGTCCCACGTCTTCACCCAAAACGAATACAGTCTCATCCCGTGCCATTTCTTCATCAATGGCTTGGCGCAAAGCGTTAAAAAATAGTGTTTCTGCCATCAATAACTCACCAGATGCGGCATCTGCCATCCTAACATTGCCCAAGCCCGTCCGATCCCACTTGTGAATGGAAAACTGGGGAGTGGGGAGTGGGGAGTGGAGAGACAAGGGGCGATAAACTCTAAACAAATTCGCCTTTAGCAACCATAATTACCTTACCGCCGACGGAAATTTGGATACTTTCTCCTTCACTTCTGGCTTTGAGGAATAACAGGGAAGGACGATCGATTTCATATCCCTGTTCTACCCTAACATCCACGGCGCGATGGCTTCGCCCGCCTTTGGCATCGCAAAGCCCCTCTTTGCCATCCCCTAAGTAATCGTATTTAACCAAATACCCAGCCAAACAGCCATTGGCACTACCTGTAGCGGGATCTTCGGGAATACCTAAAGAATCAGCAAATACCCGCACACTGAGCTGATTTGCTGAAGAGTATGTTTCCCGACAAAATATCAAAATTTCTTTGGCGTAAGTATTTTCGATAAATTGAAAGTATTTTTCCCGATTAATCCGACTTCGCTTGAGCGCGGTATGATTTTTTAAGGGAACAATAATAAAGGGAACTCCTGTAGATACTTCTTGAATCGGATAGCGATTGTCAATTTCATCCACTTCTAGGTTTAATATCGGTGCTAAGTCAGCGGCGGTGAATATTTGATGGAAAGTAGGAGGATTTTGACGCATCCACAAAACTTCATCCCCATCATCTGTCCGATCCCAGGATACGGGAATTTGCCCCACTTGTAGATTTAAGTTAACTATTGCCACAGGTTCTTGAATTATTTCCCTTTGAATGATATATGCTGTGCCCAAGGTAGGATGACCAGCAAAAGGTAATTCTTTTTTCGGAGTAAAAATCCGCACATTATACCCACCATTGTCCGGTTGTGTCGATGTGATAAATGTCGTTTCCGAATAATTAATTTCCAGCGCAAGGCGTTGCATCTGAGAGGGAGAAAGGTGTGAGGCATGGGGAAAGACAGCCAACTGATTTCCGGTATATTTATCAACCGCAAAAACATCAACAGTATAAAAAGTGAGAGGAGTCATCTGAGTACTTAAATTATCCGAGAACCGCAAAAAGATCGTAGAACATAATGAGAACTATCGAATGCGATCGCAATCGAACTCAGGTCAATAGTACTTCTCTCCGGTCAGAATTAAACAGCGATCCCCCCTCACCCCGGGAAATAGTCAAAGAGCTAAAGTCCCCTTTGGTGGAGGATCTCTCCCCAGCTACTAATCGAATCAAAAAAAAAGCCAGAAACACAGTCGTTACAGGGATTGAGGAAGATAACTAAGCTAGCGATCCCAAAAGTCTGTATAATGGATGACGATTGAAGTGCCAACGTGCATCTGACGTTAACCACTAAGAACTCATGCCACTTTTCGGACTTGTTTGGACGACATCCTGGGTTAGCTACATCCTTGCATCTAGCCAGGGGATCTTCAAAATACCCAATCGCGTCTCTATTCCTTTACCAGAGTCGGTTTTATCAGTTGCAAGTAGCCCACTTGAAAAGCCAACGCCTCATTTTTTCCCGATTTCGATCTTGCCGATGTCGCCCAATGGAGGAATAGAATCCCATTCCCATTCTGCGATCGCACTCCCTCAGTTAGGATTATTAACAGATTTAACCACTCTCCCCTTAACAACCCCACCCACTCAAATTTCCTGGCTACCTAAATCTCAGCAAGACGAGGAAAAACAGGATTTTTGTACACCCTCCTCACCATCTCAAAAAGATTCCCAACCCCCAGGAGAGATATCAACAGCAGCATTTTCTCAAACAGCCAATCGGAATGTATCCAAAGGAAATCTACCTCAACAGATTTTACGAGTAGTCCAGAATTTATTTTCGTGGCGGAACCGAGTTGAACCTGAAGCCAAGGCAGCTAAGATAGAGAAAGAATCAGTTGTCGTAGTTAGCACTCACCCAGATGAGAAAACTAGCGATCGAAATAATAGCAAAGAACGACAAGTAAAACAAGGGTTGTGGCGCTACTCCCAAATGTTAAAAACGGCAATAGAAACTGCACCTTCGCCAGGAAAAAAAGAGCAGTTTCAAGTTTTAGTCAAAGGACATTTAATTGCCAAATTACCAACCCGTCAAGAGGCAGAAGAGATAGCTCAAAACATCAAAAAATTACTCTGTAACCCAAACTTAAAATCTTTATCCATTGAAACAAAACTAGTTGATGGAGTACCCATAGTCAAAGCAGGCGATCGCGTTTTGTTTACCATTGACAAAAACCGGGCTAAAAATTTCAACCATCAACCGGAATTACTGGCAATTGAATGGATGAACAATCTCCGCATTTCCTTGGGACAATCTCCCCTGCAGCTAGCCGATGCTCAACAGCGTATGTATAATTTGGTGGAAACATCAAATAAAATTGAGGGACGAGCATCTTGGTACGGTCCCTATTTTCATGGCAGGCTAACGGCTACTGGCGAAATTTATAATCAAAATGACCTCACAGCCGCCCATCCTTCCTTACCTTTCGATACCTATTTAAAGGTAAAAAATCTCAACAATGGAAATATTATCATTGTCCGGATTAACGACAGAGGACCATACATCCCAGGCAGAAATCTAGACTTGTCCCGACAAGCTGCCCGTTCAATTAATAGCGAAGATGCAGGTGTTGTCCCCTTTGAAGCGACAATTATGAAAAAAAAATCAAGCTCATCAACTCAGCCTCAAACTAAAAAGTAAAATTAATAGACAGAGGTAATACAGTTGACAATGAACAATAGGCATCTCCAAAATATAATCTCAAAATCTTTTATCTATGTAGGGGTGTTAGCGAAGCGTGGCGAAGCCTAGCATTTGGGCGATAACCTCGATCGCAAAATCCAAGTATTTCAATCCAAATGCTTCACCCTGCCCTCACGGGGGATCTAAAAAATATTTGGATCAAAAGTATAGCAATAGACAAGGCAGTTAAGGCATCAATAGTGAGGGAAGGCTTCGCCAACGGATTGAAATATTTAGGGTTTGTTGCCAAGGTTATCGCTCTCAAGCTAGGCTAGCGCCAAGAAGGGCGCTAACACCCCTACCCATTTCTGTTTGCTCTAACCGCTGTGGCAGTTGCTATACAATAGTCAACGTGTCCAGCAACGATCCAAACCAATGACATCTCCTGAGACTACAGCCCAAGACAGTACAGAAACTCCAGAAAACGATTACCTCGACGAAATACCCCAAGATGTCGAGATGTCACTATTCGATCATTTAGAAGAATTACGACAACGCATTTTCTACTCCCTAATCTCTGTAGCGGTGGGAGTGATTGCCTGCTTTATCGCTGTCAAGCCCATTGTTCAATTATTAGAAATCCCAGCCCGAGGAGTCAAGTTTCTTCAACTCGCACCAGGAGAATTCTTTTTTGTCTCGATTAAAGTGGCTGGATATAGTGGTTTGGTTTTTAGCAGCCCCTTTATTCTTTACCAAATTATCCAATTCGTCTTACCAGGATTAACGCGGCGAGAAAGACGGCTTATCGGACCTGTAGTATTAGGTTCTACTATTCTATTTTTTGTCGGATTAGCATTTGCTTACATCGCCCTAATTCCGGCTGCCCTGAATTTTTTCATTAATTATGGTGCAGGTGTTGTCGAGCAGTTATGGTCAATTGACAAGTATTTTGAATTCGTTTTACTCCTACTATTTAGTACTGGATTAGCTTTTCAAATTCCCGTAATTCAGCTTCTATTAGGCTATTTGGGAATAGTCTCATCAAGGCAAATGCTTTCCGGTTGGCGTTCAGTTATTCTAGGAGCAGCAGTTTTAGGTGCAGTACTCACACCATCTACAGATCCCCTCACTCAAAGTTTACTAGCTGGTGCTGTCCTTGGTCTATATTTTGGCGGTATTGGTTTGGTTAAGCTTGTTGGGAAATAAATGTAAATGGTTAATGGGAGTTTAGCGATGAGACATGGAAGCCAGCCGTAGAATTAATTCTACGGCTAATAGCTCAAGTCCATTAAAACTGAGATCTTGCACCAATGTCATTAAGCCTGAAAAAGCTTGATTTTTGGTGACGACAATAACGAAAGATCAAGGGTTGTAGAACTTTATTGAGAATGGTGCAAGATCTGAGTTAAAATGGACTAAAATTCTCGTGACAGTCAGTTTTAACTGAGATCTTGCACCAATGTCAGTAAGCCTGAAAAAGCTTGATTTTTGGTGACGACATTAACGGAATATCAAGGGTTGTAGCTTTTTATTGAGAATGGTGCAAGATCTGAGTTTTAACTGACTTGAGCTATGAGGCAGTGGTTTGAACCACTGCCGGGTT
>DOIX01000284.1:0-19810 GCA_003511885.1 Cyanobacteria bacterium UBA11153 | reverse complement strand
ACTGCCGGGTTATCGCTAATAGAGCAAGTTATCAGTTGAAATAGACTAAAAATATATGTTATATCATGTCCTGTTATATCGCTCTTGTTCGTAGTAGGCACTTCAGTGCCGCAAAAGCCTCTACTTCAGGCACTAAAGTGCTTACTACGAACCTTCGCGGGGAGTATTGAAAAATAAAACTGCATAAGGTAAAACTAGTGAGAGATATGGGTAAGTGAACGACTCACACCAACACCTATCCCCAAATTGCTTATGGGCCTCCCCAAATTTGCCATCACGACAATCGTCACCTTCCTCCTGGTGGTAATTCTCAATGGGGATTTCAGATTTCTCGCTCAATTACCAGCTGCGAGATGGGGGATAAATTGGCAATTTTTGCTGCAGTCTCAGGTGTTAGCGCAAACACCGGATGAGTTGGAAGCACGAGCAGATGAACTATTGCAGCAAGGGATTCACCAGTATCAAAGTAGTCAATTTGAAGCGGCGCTACAGTCTTGGCAAGAGGCATTGATAATATATCAGAAAATTAATGACCGACAAGGTGAGGGAGCGGCACTGGTTAATCTAGGAGCAGCTTACTTATCCCTAGGAGACTACACTAAAGCGATTGAATATCAGCAGCAGAGTTTAGCCATCGCACGGGAAATTAACGATCAATCTGGGGAAGGAGCAGCTCTGGTTAATCTAGGATTAGCTTACCACTCCCTAGGAGACTACACCACAGCGATTGAATATCATCAGCAAAGTTTAGCGATCGCACGGGAAATAAAAGATCGACATGGGGAGGGAGCAGCTCTAGGTAATCTAGGATTAGCTTACTTTTCTCTAGGAGACTACACCAAAGCGATTGAATATCATCAGCAGAGTTTAGCGATCGCACGGGAAATAAAAGATCGACATGGGGAGGGACTTGTTCTGGGAAATTTGGGAATTGCTTACAATGCCCAAGGAGATTACGCCAAAGCGATTGATTACTATCACCAGAGTTTAGCCATTGCACGAGAAATCAAAAACCGCCAAGGCGAGGGAAAATCTCTGGGAAATCTCGGAATTGCTTACCACGATCTGGGAGATTACACCAAAGCGATTGATTACCAGCAACAGCATTTAGCCATCGCACGGGAAATCAAAAACCGCCGAGATGAGGGGATGGCTCTAAACGAGTTAGGAATGACTTACGATGCCCTAGGAAATTACGCTAAAGCCATTGAGTACCTCCAGCAGAGTTTAGCCATCACACGAGAACTTAAAGACAGCCGAGGTGAGGCAATATCTCTGGGAAATCTGGGAAATGCTTACAATTCCCTGGGAGATTATGCCAAAGCGATTGAGTACCAGCGACAGAGTTTAGCCATTGCACGAGAAATTAAAGATCGAAGAGGGGAAGGAAGTTCTCTGGGAAGTCTGGGAAATGTTTACGACTCCCTAGGAGACTACCCCAAAGCCATTGAATACCAGGAACAGAGTTTAGACATTGCACGGGAAATTAAAGATCGAAGTGGAGAGGGAGCCGCTCTGGGTGGTCTAGGAAATGCTTACTACTCGCTAGGAGATTACAGCAAAGCGATTGAATATCAGCAGCAAGATTTAGCGATCGCACGGGAAATTAAGGATAGACTTGGGGAGGGACACGCTCTGGCTAATCTAGGAGTAGCTTACGACTCCCTAGAAGACTATCCCAAAGCCATTGAATACTATCAGCAGAGTTTAGCGATCGCACGGGAAATTAAAGATTTAGACGGTGAAGGAAAAGTACTGAATAATCTAGGACGTACTCTCTATGAATCTGGTAATCTCACCCTAGCGGAGCAGACTTTACTTGATGGCATTAAAGTTTGGGAATCTATCCGCGCTAACTTAGGTAATAATGATGCCAACAAAGTCTCAATTTTCGAGGAGCAAGCTCGGACTTACCGCACTTTACAACAAGTCTTAGTCGCTCAAAATAAAACCGATACCGCTCTAGAAATCTCCGAAAGAGGTAGATCCAGAGCCTTTGTGGAATTACTCGCTAGTCGCTTATCTCTCAACCCAAACGAACCAGTTACCATTACACCACCAACTATCGCCCAGCTTAAACAAACTGCCAAAACTCACAATGCCACTCTAGTTGAATATTCTATTATTGGCGATGAGTTCAAACTTCAAGATAAACAAAAATTCAAAGAATCAGAACTCTATATCTGGGTAATTAAACCCACAGGTGAAGTTACCTTCAGAAAAGCAGATCTCAAACCCTTATGGCAGAAACAAGAAACTTCCCTAGCAGATTTAGTTTACAGCAGCCGCCAAGCTATGGGTGTCAGAGGTCGTGCTGCTGGTATTGAAATCGTATTGAAACCAGGGAAAAGTCAGGAAGAAAGATTAAACCAACTCTATCAAATCTTAATTGAACCCATTGCGGATCTTCTACCTACCGATCCTAATGCTCATGTCATCTTTTTACCTCAATCATCCCTATTTTTAGTTCCCTTCCCTGCACTCCAAGATGCTAATGGTAAATCCCTAATTGAACAACATACCATGCTGACTGCTCCAGCGATTCAGGTATTAGATTTAACTCATCAACAGGGAACGGGAAATAGAACAGCGGATGTAAGGATGGGGAAGGCTTTGATTGTGGGGAATCCGACTATGCCTCAAAATCTGACTACACCTATTGGTGAAGAAATTCAACTAATCTCTCTTCCTGGTGCAGAAAAGGAAGCGAAAGAAATTGCTGAACTCTTCAAAACTACGCCATTAATCGGTAACCAAGCTACTAAAAATACGGTAGTGGAAAGGATGAAAGATGCCAGAATTATTCATCTATCTACCCACGGCTTACTGGATGATTTCAAAGGATTAGGAATACCAGGTGCGATTGTACTTGCCCCTTCTGCTAATGATAATGGTTTGCTGACTGCTAATGAGATATTTGACTTAAAATTGAATGCGGAATTAGTAGTTTTAAGTGCTTGCGATACGGGGCGAGGGAGGGTTACAGGTGATGGTGTGATTGGATTATCTCGTTCTTTAATTTCGGCTGGTGTATCTAGTGTGGTTGTTTCCTTATGGTCAGTTTCTGATGATTCTACGGCTTTTTTGATGACGGAGTTTTATCAGAATTTGCAGCAAAAGATTGATAAGGCGCAAGCGTTAAGGTTAGCGATGTTGAAGACTAGGGAAAAGTATGATAATCCGCTTTATTGGGCGGCGTTTACTTTGATTGGGGAGTCGTAATGATATAGGGAATATATAGATGGAGGTTTGGCTGTAGGGGCGAAGCATAAGCGCTAGATTTTATCAGGTAAACCAGGGAATTCATACGCATATCCTTCGCCCTGCCGCTGTGTTAAGGGCAAAGGATATGGATACAAAACCTTGGATTTTCGACAAATCTGCTCGCCCAGTTGTGATATTCAGGGCGAAGGATATGGGGACAAAACCTTGGGTTTCTGACAAATCTTATCGCCCAAATGTGAGATTCAGGGCGAAGGATATGGATACAAAACCTTGGATTTACGACAAATCTTATCGCCCATATCCTTCGCCCCTACAAAATATCCCTTAATAAAGGATACTGTTGGTTAAGTCATACTACACCAATGTTGCTCTCTTGTTACATGACGATTTCACGTCTGTTGAACGCTGTGTTTCAGAATGAAATTTCAATGTCACACGACTTTGCCAACAGCATCATTAATTCTACGGCGGGTTTTCTTGCTGAATGACATTGGTGCAAGTTATGAGTTGAAACTCAGATCTTGCACTAATGACTTTTCTGAGGATAGTATCAACGCCTGTAAATTTGTATTTTTCAGTACCATTAACAGGAGCGCAGGTGTTGGCAAAGACACCTGATGCTCAAAAGATTTGAGATTTTATATTATATTTACTCAATCAACCCACAGTTAAAAATCCCCCACTATCCATTCTGAGGCACGATCGCCTAAATCGATTTGGATACTGATAGCTCTACCAGTACGGGGGCGATCGCGACTATGCTGGATATAATCCCGTACCTGAGTCACAGCGCCCCATCCATGTAAATAATTGGCAATGGTATCGAGATGCTCCAGATACTCAGCTTCAGACAGGGGAAAAGATACTTGTTCGAGGTATTTCCACATTACCTGAACCAAAATCTTACCCTGAATCCGTCGAAGCTGAATATCGTAAGAGCGTCCCCACTTGGAAAGCAGCAGTTGCCGCAAGTCATTTCCTGTCATAATTTTTACTCCGATCCCTAGCCCCCAACCCCTAACCCCTAACCTCTAACCTCTCCAACTTTACACTTCGTTACAAAAGCGCTATTTCATTAATTTATGATTAGCGGTACGAAAAATGTAATAATACTCCTATCTCAAGCTGTAAATCCTTCTATTGTAAGGATTTTGGCAACCATGCTCCAGTTGGAATTCCCCCGCCTTAACAGAGCATAGGTTAAGAAAACTCTGGGAATATGACCAGCGTTGTTAAAAAAAATATACCTTCTGGCATTCAGTTATGGCTCAAGTTTCTGGCTCCGCAGATGTGCCCGATATGGGGCGTCGTCAATTTATGAACCTCTTGGCGTTTGGTACTGTGACAGGTACATTCGTCGGAGCGCTCTATCCAATTGTCAAATACTTTATTCCACCTTCGAGTGGTGGTGTCGGCGGTGGTGTCATTGCCAAGGATGCTTTAGGGAATGACATTGTTGTCAGCGAATTCGTAGCCAGTCATCAGGTAGGTTCTCGCACCCTAGCACAAGGTCTCAAAGGCGACCCCACTTACGTGATCGTTACCGAAGATCAGAGCCTTGCTCAGTACGGTATCAACGCCGTCTGCACCCACCTAGGATGCGTGGTTCCTTGGAACGCCAGTGAAAATAAATTCATGTGCCCCTGTCACGGTTCTCAATATAACAACGAGGGCAGGGTAGTTAGAGGACCAGCACCTTTATCTTTGGCATTGGTTCATGCCACTGTCACAGAAGATGACAAGCTTTCCTTCACTCAGTGGACAGAAACAGACTTCCGCACTGGCGAAGAACCCTGGTGGACTTAGAGTTATTAGTTGTGAGTTGTGAGTTGTAAGTTGTGAGTTATTAGTTATTAGTTATTAGTTAGTTGTTTATGGCAAGGGGCTGAAAGCCAATTGTTGTAGAAGATGTAAGACAATGAGTCCAAGTCTTTGGTTGTTAAACAAATAACCAACAACAAATAACCAACAACAAATAACCAACAACAAATAACCAACAATAAATAACCAATAACCAATGACCAAAGACCAACTTTCGAGTTTTTTCCTGATAACGATGAGAACACCTTCTTTAGCGGTGATGTACAGCAGCAGCAAGCGGCTGATGACCAAAACTATCGTGCTGGTTTTGGCAATTTTTACATTTTTATGTGCCAGCGATTTGGCACTTCCTCAATCAGCAGCGGCATATCCTTTTTGGGCGCAAGCAACTGCACCAGAAACCCCCCGCGAAGCTACTGGTAGAATTGTTTGTGCTAACTGTCACTTAGCTTCTAAACCAACAGAAGTAGAAGTGCCCCAAGCCGTATTGCCAGATACAGTATTTAAGGCAATAGTCAAAATTCCTTATGACTTAAGCAGTCAGCAGGTGTTAGGTGATGGATCTAAAGGTGGCTTGAATGTGGGTGCTGTTTTAATGCTGCCCGAAGGCTTCAAGATTGCCCCACCGGAACGAATTCCAGAGGAAATGCAGGAAGAAGTGGGCGGACTTTATACCCAAAACTACCGCCCAGATTGGGAAAATGTGGTAATTGTCGGACCTTTACCTGGAGAACAATACCAAGAAATCGTTTTCCCTGTTTTATCTCCCGATCCCAATACTGACAAATCTATCCACTTTGGTAAGTACCAAATTCATGTAGGTGCTAACCGAGGCAGGGGACAAGTTTACCCCACAGGCGATCCCAGCAATAACAATGCTGTCAATGCCTCTACATCTGGTACAATTACCGAAATTAATGCGCTGGAATATGGTGGTTATGAAGTCACCATTCAAACAGCAGATGGTGCAACAGTTGTTAATACTATCCCTGCTGGACCTGAGTTAATTGTTTCTGCTGGACAAGAAGTTACTGCTGGCACACCTTTGACTAATAATCCTAATGTGGGTGGATTTGGTCAAAAAGATGTGGAAATTGTCCTGCAAGATCCCAATCGGGTGAAGTGGTTGATGGTATTCATTGCTGCCATTATGCTATCTCAAGCCATGCTGGTGATTAAGAAGAAGCAAATTGAGAAAGTCCAAGCCGCTGAAATGAATTTCTAAGTGGTTTTCAGTCTTCTTTCTCCTGATAGAGAAATTAGCAGCTTTTGTCAGATATAAGAGAAACCCGATTTCTTGAAGAAACCGGGTTTCTCTGATTTCTATGGTTTATATTTTAGGGTTTGCTGTATAAGTCGGAAACCTTGACGGCAATGCCGCTTCGAGCGCTGATTGAGTTAGAGAAAAGTATCAGGAATAAGAGTTACACCCCTAAAAATTCATGGACTTTTTAACTTAAATGGGAAAATTGCCTTCAAGAAAACTCTTCAAATCCCCACACCCCACACCCTACACCCCACACCCTCCCCTCACGAAAAGACTTTTTCCGCAAACCCGATCGCAGGTATTTATCTTAATTTTAGGTTTATAATCTAAAAATAGCATTTATAAACCGACTTAAAGGAAAAAGGAGATTGAGATGAGTAAGGATAATAAAAGCAGCGCAGGTGCAACAGCACTTGAGGAAAAAACCACAGGAACATCTGTAGGAGGAGTGGTTTTGGTTGAACCATCGGTTGCTCTTCCTGGCAATCGCCCCATCGCCATCAGTACCCTGAATATTAGCGAACAAGTATCGATTTCTGGAATCCGTCCCGTTGATTCTAGCAGTTTTGAGGTGATTGGCACAATCTCTGCGATGGGCGAGCGCCCGATTGCGGCTAGCAGTATGAAGGTATGGGATGTCATCTCTGTATCCGGAAATCGTCCCATTGCTAGTAGTGCTATCAAACTTTCTGACGTACAAATGATTATGGGGAATCGCCCCATCGCTTCCAATTTTATTGATGATGACGCATATTTAATGGGTTTTCTAGATTAGGAGGTATAGCAGTGGACAGTTGACGGTGGACAGTTGACTGTTATTTGATGTAAATCAAACTGTTTACTCAGGAATGCTTCTTTGCTCTATTCATGATGTTATTGATGTATTAACAGATGTGGCTGTTGCTATAAGAGGTGAGAGGATAGGGGTAATAGTTTGATTAATGTGAGTTGGAGAAACTGGGTTTCTTGGAGAAACCCGGTTTCTTTTTTTCTCTCCATAAACTGGTTGAATGAGAAATTTCATGAGGATTCTCTGCCTTTGAGTGGACAGTTGCGATCGCGTGAGCTACCATGGACTAGATGGAAGTTAATTTAGCTGCGGCTGCTATAGCGCGGTTTATTGGTGTAGTTATAGATTAAAAAATACAGCATTTTCAGTAATTATCAATTTCAGGTTGTATCACTAAATAAACTCTCGCAAAGATTTAATTAGTCGAGATCTAAACCATGGAATGCGAAAAGGTAATTGATATTGAATATTGCTAAGTCATACAAATATCCCCTTATTTTTACCTCTTTCCCAAGTCAGCCTCGCGTTGCTTTATTCCTCCGCAACCTTGTCGGTGGAGGAGCAGAAAGGGTAATGTTAAACTTAGCTTGCGGTATAGCTAATCAAGGTATAAAAGTTGATTTATTGCTCACCAAGGCAGAAGGAGAATATCTAGATAAGGTACCGGAAGACATCAGGTTAATTGATTTTAATGCTGCCAACTTTGGAAAGGATCGCATATTCAACCTCCCCACAGGTTTAGCATCTACGGGTAGTCTATTCAAGTTAATAGCTTACCTCAAACAAGAGCAACCTTTGGCGTTGCTTTCTGCCACCCACTACCCCAATGAAATTGCGATTATAGCTAAACATCTAGCTAAAGTAGGGACTCGTGTTATTGTTTCAGAACATACTACCCTTTCTGTAGAAGCAGCAAAAGTGGAACAGGTTTCGGCGCGATTTATTCCTATAACCGCAAGATTTCTTTATCCTAGGGCTGATGGAATTGTGACTGTTTCTGATGGAGTAGCTGAGGATTTATCTCAGATAACTAGTATTGGCAAAGATAAGATTGAAGTTATTTATAATCCAGTGATTACTTCAGATTTATTGGTAAAAGCAAAAGAAACTGTCGATCATCCTTGGTTTCAACCGGGCGAAGTGCCAGTAATTTTGGGTATAGGTAGACTGGTAGCGCAAAAAGATTTCTCCACTTTAATTCGTGCCTTTGCTAAAGTAAGGCAATTAAAAAGGGCACGATTAATGATTTTAGGCAGTGGGAGAGAGGAGGAAAAACTGAAAGCTTTGGCGCGGGAATTGGGGATAGAAGAGGATATCGCTTGGATGGGTTTTGTGGATAATCCTTTTGCTTATATGCAGCGAGCAAAATTATTTGTTTTGTCTTCTGTTTGGGAGGGATTGCCAACTGTTTTAATCGAAGCTTTAGCAGTGGGAGTTTCTGTAGTTTCTACTAATTGTGAAAGCGGTCCGCAAGAGATTTTAGCTGGAGGTAAGTATGGTAAATTAGTATCAGTTGGAGATAGTGAGGGGATGGCGGGGGCGATTTTGCGGGTTTTGTCGGGTGAGTCGAAAAGGGTTGATTCTGGTTGGTTGAAACAGTTTACTTTAGAAAATTCTGTGCAAAAATATTTGGAGATTTTGGGTGTGAATAAAAAAGGGAGTATTTTGGCTAGAAAATAAATGGTGACTCTTGACAGCAGCGGTGGGAGATTACTTGGATAAACTGTTTCCTATCGCCAAAAATTAGTGTAGTTATTCCATTTTTTAGTGAAATCGAATATTTGACTTAGTTTTTGATTATTTTAATCGCGATATTCTGGTTAGAGGTGTAGGATTGATACTTAATCTTGGCAATGAATAAATTACCACGAATTGCATTTATCATTCCAGACTTAGATGGAGGCGGCTTGCAGCGAGTAGCACTAAACTTGCTGCAAGGATTAGCGATGAAAGGGATACCTTTAGATTTAGTTGTTGCCAAGGCTGAAGGGCAGTTTTTAGATGATATTCCAGCAGGAGTAAGAGTTATCGATTTTGACATACCAATTCAGCCGCGCTTGAGTAGTTGTCTGAGAGTTATTTCACCACTAATAGGTTATTTACGGGAGGAAAAGCCGGAGGTATTAGTTTGTCATCTATTTACTTGTAATGTGGTGGCAGCATTTGCAAAAATTATCTCTCTATCTTCGGTTAAGTTAGCCTTCGTCGAACATATTTCTTTATCTGACAAACAAAATAGACGGAATCAATTGCAGGAAGAGTTATTACCTCTAGCCATGAGATGTATTTATCCCAAAATCGATCGTATTATTGCCGTATCGAAAGGGTTAGCGCGAGAGTTGGAAAGTTACTTGCATCTGCAACCTGGTTGGATCAAAACTATCTATAATCCTGTATGGAATCCTCATTTATTAATTGAAGCAGAATCTAATTTGGATCATCCTTGGTTTGGGGAAAAAGAAGTTCCTATAATTTTAGGAGTAGGGAGGTTGGTGCAACAAAAAGACTTTCCTACACTTATCCAAGCTTTTGCTAAAGTGCGTCAGAGGCAGCCATCTCGATTAGTAATTTTAGGTGATGGTGGAGAAAGGAATTATCTGATGAAGATGGTGGATGATTTGGGAATAGAAGATGATGTTGATTTAGTTGGTTTTGTCAATAATCCATATCCTTATATGGCACAATCTTCAGTATTTGTTTTATCTTCAATTTGTGAGGGTTTGCCGACTGTGTTGATAGAAGCGATGGCACTGGGAACATCAGTAGTATCAACAAATTGCCCTAGCGGTCCGGCAGAAATTCTGGATAATGGTAAGTATGGGGAGTTAGTAGCAGTAGGGGATAGTGAGGCAATGGCTGAAGCAATTTTGCGAGTCTTAACTGGGAATACTAAGTCTGTAGATTCAGATTGGTTGCAGCAGTTTACTTTAGAAGCTGCTACCGAAAATTATCTTAATATTATGGGTATTACTAAATATGAATAAATCTCTAGTCAGTATCATTATGCCTGCTTATGATGCGGAAAAAATTATTCCAGAATCTCTCGCGACGATTAAAGGGCAAACTTATACCAACTGGGAACTTATTGTAGTCGAAGATGCTTCTTGCGATCGCACGGAGGAAATTGTCAAAGAATTTTCTAGAGAAGTTGGGGAAGATAGGGTGCAATATATTCGCCACGAGTACAATCAAGGAGTTAGTGCGGTTAGAAATACAGCTATGAAGCTGGGAAAGGGAGAATATTTTGCTTTCCTCGATTATGACGATTTATGGAAACCACATCATCTGGAAACAGCAGTTAATACCATCAATAAAACTGGTTGCGATCTAGTTTACTCTACTGTGGAAATGTTTCAGGATGCAACCAATAAAGTTATCGATATATGGGGACCTTCTCCAGAGGATATCACTGAGTTTCCTGGGAGTCTCTTGGCAAAAAACTACATCGCGAGTAATGTAGTTGTGATGAGAAGCTGTATTCCGGCAAAAGTAGGTTATTTTGCAACTAATCTCAAAGCAGCAGAGGATTTAGATTATTGGTTAAGGATAGCAGCCGCTGGGTTGAAATTTGTTTATATTCCCGGTATCTATGGAAGTTATCGCAAAAAACAGTCATCCAGTTTAACTTCTCAATTAGCAATGGTAGCAGAACAACATGCAGCAGTAATTAGAAGGTACTGGGATTGGGAGATAATTCCCAAGAAAGTACGTCAAGATGCGGCTTTACTTTATCACTTGAAAGCGGCTAAGTTTAATTTGAAAACCAATCCACTCAAATCTGCCAAGTTTTTATTATGGTTAGTGATATTTCATCCTCAAGGTTTTTTGTTCAAACTGTTTGAGTTGGTAAGAGGTAAGTAAGTGCAGAGAATTAATTGTTTGAGTTTCAGCCTAATCAGACAGAGATTAAAATCCCTGTCTTATAGCTTAAGTCAGTTAAAACTGACTGGGAACGATCATTTTCGTCCATTGAAATTAGGGAAAAACCTAACCACCCAGCCCCCTTCCTTGCCAGGGAAGGGGGAGAAAGATTTCTGCCTCCCCTCTCCTCGCAGGGGAGGGGTAAAACTAAATTTTAGTAGATTTCAATATCAGAATTTCAGTCCATTTCAATGGACTTTAGCTATAAGACAGTGGTTTTAACCACTGTCGGGTTGTCGCGACTGTCAAATGGTAACGAAGGCTGTGAAATCTCATATATTTTATTTTCCAATACGATTATGCCCAAAATTAGTATAATTAGCCCCTGCTACAACCAAGAAAAATACATTGCTAGAGCCATTGATAGTATGCTAGCCCAGACTTTTACCGACTGGGAACAGATAATAGTTAATGACGGCAGTACCGATAATTCCAAGCAAATAATTTTACATTACACGAAAAAAGACTCGCGGATTAGATTAATTAATCAGCCTAATGGGGGATTACAAAATGCGAGAAATAATGGTTTTAAAGCATCTTCTCCTGACAGTAAATACTTATTATGGTTCGATCCAGATGATTCCTTAGATCCAAAGATACTAGAAATCATGGTTAACTATCTTGAAGAGCATCCTCACGTCGGTTTAGTTTTCTGCGATTATTATCTAATTGATACCGAGGATAAAATTATCAAAACAGCCAAAACTCCCAGACGTATTCCCACAAAATTTGGTATCCAAAATTTACCATATCAAACGCCAGAAACTTCATTTATTTCTGTAGGATTTGATTGCATTCCCGAAGCAATGGCGATGGTGCGACGTTTGGTTTATGAAAAGACAACCGGATGGGCTGAGTGGTTGGGGCAAGGAGGTGAAGGGATAGATTTATTTATTCAGGTAGCATTATTAAGTGAAGTACATTTTATTCCTCAAAATTTGTACTATTATCGCCGACATTCTCAGCAGACTTCACAAACAACAGTGAAGTTTGAAATCCAGATGGAAAAGCTAATTACTAAATGGAAAGAAGGAAGAGAAATACCAGAAGAAGCAAAAGCAAAATATGCTGAATTAGCCTGGTTATGGGAATATCGATTTTTCCCTTACTTGTGGATAAAAGAAGGAAGGGCAATGATTCGCAATAGCAAATATATTTCAGGGATCAGGTTACATCTTAAAGCCATTAAATCTTATTTGATGTCATTGCTTGGCTTTTGAATATTAGTTATAATATTTATGCCTGTTGTTATCTGGTAAATTCTTATGAACAGAGAAATAGCCAAAGAAAATTTGAGTTTGCTGAAATCAATTTTAGATAAGCATAAAATTACCTTTTGGTTAGCTTGGGGAACCTGTTTAGGCGCAATCCGAGAGCAAGATTTTATCGCCCATGATGACGACACAGATATTGAAGTCCATATTCAAGATAGGAAACGGGTTACTGCCTTAATTCCTGAATTAAAAGCTCTAGGTTTTCAACCTATTCCTTGGACTTCTACGACAATAAGACTAGGGAGAAAAAAAGAATATATCGATATTTTCTTGGTGAAGCCTGTTAAAAAAGGACAAGATATTATCGGCTGGATAACCGATAATGACTTCATAGAACAAGATTTTTTTAGCGAATTAGAGTCTATTAAATTTTTAGGAGAAATTTATAAAATACCTAAAAATACCATTGCCTATCTCCTCTATATATATGGTTCGACATGGCAACAACCAATTGAAGACTTTTGGGATTATCACAATACAATGAACCTCCAATTTAGCCAAAAACAATGGGAAATACGTCACGAAAACTTAAGATTAATCAATCAAGTTTTTTCCGAGAACGAAATTAAGTTTTTCTTGGCTAAAACAACTTGCTTAGATATTGTGACATCCCATCAAGCTAGCGAGGATGACATCGGGATTATAATTGGCACTTATATCGAAGAAAAAAGCAAAATATTAGCATTAATGCCAGAATTATATCAACTCGGATTTCAACCATTCAAAGTTTCTAGCATTCCAAGATGGAATACTGTTATTCTCCGCAATGGGGAAAAAGTGATCGTTGAGGTTATCCAAAAACCTCGTTTAATTCAACAGATAAAAGGATATCGATGGATTTGCGGTAAAACCCCTTATTACAGTGATTTTTTTTCTCACCTAGAATCAGTAGAATTTCGAGGAGAAAAATATCCTATTCCACAGAAATATCAAAAATATTTAGCTTACTTATATGGCACTTCGTTTTGGCAAGAACCCGAATTTACTGCTTTTAATACTAATAAAAAACTTGCTTTACTAACTCAAAAATTGGAGCGACAGGGAGAAATAGAAATATCACTCAATGAGACTTGGCTAAAATATAGATATCTACCATATTCGTGGACTTATCATTTATTGACTCCCTATCACGACAGGATTACTGTCAAAAAAATCAATCTTTCAATCCAAACCGGAATGATTGTCTTGGTTGAAGAGAAAGGATTGCTTTCAATTAAACGGGTAGTGGAAGTGACTACAGAAGGTAAAATTTTACTCACCAGTGATTTTCCCGGCGACGGAGATATTTGGCTAGCAATTGAAAATATTATTGGTGAAGTTATTACTCTCCACACGCGCTGGGGTTTTTCAATTTTTCTATCAGCCAAAGCTTTACAATTTCTCTTCTCAGGCAAACCTTTTCTCGAAAAAATTTACCGATTTGCTAAGAAAATAGCTTTTTAGCTATATTCCAGACTTCTATCATATTTTATCTCTATTTTGCCCGTACATAAGAGGATTTTGTTTTTGACTCCAATACCAAAGAATAGCCCAAAGGATTCGGGAAATAATATCTTTGTTAGCGATAACTGCCCTCCCAGAAATAATAAAGTGCTTTTCTTGCCAGATACCCCACCAATTATCTCCATGAGAATGCCCTAAGTAATTTGCAATTTTGAACAAAGCAATCAAAGCCAAAGGGTGCTTTTTTGATCGCAATTGTTCGGCATCTCTTCTTGATAAGCCATATAATGACTGAGCATATTCTGCCCAGCAATTATTGGTTTGATCGAATAATTTATTTTGGGCAATTGCCATTTGAGTGCTACTTCTTGAGTGAATTCTATACTTTACCAGTAATTCTGGTATATTTGCTAATTTATAACTTTGAGCAACTCTTAACCAAAGATCTAAATCTTCCATATATAAGATATCTCGATAGTTGCCAACCTCTAAAATAACTGAACATCTGAAGACAACAGTGGGGTGGTTGATAGCGTTATCTACAAGCAAATGGTAGACAATATCTTTGTGATGGAGTGGAAATTTATTTGGCTTCTCAAGCGTATTTCCTTCTTCGTCTATAGTAAAAACACCGCTACCGACAACTGCTATGTCTGGGTGTGCTTGCAAAAAAGCAACTTGTTTTTCTAATCTTTCGGGTAAATTTACATCATCAGCATCAATGCGGGCGGCTAAGTCTGTCTCACACTGTTTTACTAATTCAGCACAAGCACCACCAACACTCAAGGGTTTTCCTTCAATTATTTTACCGGGTAAACGTGAAGGAATCCACTTATGTAGCTCTGCCAATGTACCATCGTTTGAACCATTATCCCAAACCAGAATTTGCCAATTTTTGTAAGTTTGTGCCTCTATTGAGGCTAATGTTTCTGGTAAATAAGGCATACCATTTTTTACAGGCATTAGCCAAGTAACCCAAGGTTGATTTATATTCGTATCCATCTCTAATATATGGGCATTATTTTCTCAAAGTTAGCTTGTTTTTGAATTGCACCCAAAATATGAGTAATTTCCACAGCTTGGTTGAATTAATTGTCAAAATTATCTTTTGATAGATTAGATCTTGCATACTAAAATTTTGTTGTTCTTCTTCAAAGTTTCTCTCCAAATCAATTGGTGCTGGTGCATTATCCATCAATTTGAAAGTTTCTCGATTCGTTAGATTAGGATTCCATAGACGTGTATCCCAATACATCCATTGTTTTTTAACAGACTCTAAACAGTCTGCACCATAATAACTGAAGAGGTAATTTAAGCTATTTGGTCCAAATAAATATCTGTCATAAAACTTATATTTTTTAAGTGGAAACATCTCATTATACTCAATACAATAGTTGTCCCATACAATCTTATCTCCTTGTTTTTCCCAAATTTCTATGTCTAGATGTAACTCATTTATCTGGCTATAATAAGCTGTTAAACATCCTGTTGATTTCGAGTAACGCAAACAAAATTCTTTTTCATTTATCGTAGAAGTCAGATTCTTGACTCTCTCGTAATCTTCAGTAAAAATACCAATATCTGTATCTGTATCCCAGGGAATTAATCCTTGATGCCTGACAGCGCCTAAATGAGTTCCCCAACAAATAAAATAGGGAATATTATGCTCTTCCAACAGAGAAGTGACAAAGAATAAGATTTTGACTAAATGGCTAGTACAACAAATAGGGCTATTCTTTCCGTAAGAGGAATATCGATAGTTGGGGCTGCCCATATTTTCTTCACATCGGAGTGTATTCCTTGTACAATATTTTGTATATTTCATACCCTATTTCTGTTTGTCTATGAATATAAACCTAGGAGCATATCACCCTTGATTCCCATGTTTAATTGACACAATAAATTATCCTTAATAAATAGGACTTACGCAGTCACGCTACCAATAGTGGATGGTGCGTTAGCTTACGCATAATGCACCATACAGATAGATAGTTTACGTAAGTCCCGATAAACTTCCTCAAAGTAATGATTGGGAAATTTTACTAAATCAATTAAATCTTATAAATGAAAACATTGAAACGATACTGACTGTTACCGTAGCCTGGGATATCTTGATCTTCAATCTTCACCCTCACCCCTTCAGCCGCTAGGACTTCTTGAAACCAATCCTTGCTAAAATACAAATGGTCTAAGCCTCGGTATTTTTCCTCATATTCAGCATCTCCTATCATCCCTTTTCTCATTTTCAATGCTTCCTGCTTCTTCCCTAAATCGGGGATTTCAAATATCCCGATACTTTTCTTAGCAATTTTTACCATGCTCTGGAGTACATCTCCAGCATAATCATAATTTGGAAAGTACAGGAAAACTCCATTAGACAAGACGACATTGAATTGACTTTTTCCTGAAATATCAATCGCTTCACCCACGCTAATCGCTACTTTTGGCATAGTATCTTTAGCAATCTTTACCAAATTTTCTGAGTAATCAATTCCCGCCACAGGATTTCCTTGTTGGTAAAAAGGATAGAGGAAAGCACCCGCACCACAGCCTACTTCAAATATTGAATCATCCCGATTAATTTCCAGCTTGGCAGTTAGGTGTTGAACGTATTCCATCCAAGCCGATTCTTCAATACCTCCATAAGCTGTATCAAACCCGTCTGCGGCTATCAACGATGCTAGAGTAGACTTGAATGTCCCCGTTTGATTCCTGCGATTCCAAATCGTATACCAGTTATTTTCGATCTTCATGTATGATATAAAACAAATAAGTCTTGACTCATTTCTAACCTACAATTAGCCTAAATGCAAAGAGAGTACGATCCCATCAACCCGATCCTCCATCTCCAGTCCCAACACTAATCATTCTCCAGAGAAATTCCATTTGTTGCCTAACCTGTACTACAATTAACATAAATATCAAGAGAGTGGGGTCAAAATACTAATAAATTCATCAAATCTTCAAAAAACCTATTTATTTAGCCATTAAAAACAATGAAAGCAATTATCCTCGCCGCAGGTTCCGGACAACGGATGCGTCCCCTTTCCTTAGCAACTCATAAAACACTGTTAAAAATTGGCGATCGCACTATTCTCGATCGTCTAGTTGACCAACTAGTTGCCAATCAAGTCACTCACATTACCATTGTAACAGGTTATCGAGCTGAGGAGGTAGAAAAACACCTCATCGCTCATCACCCAGCGATAGATTTCCACTTTATCCACAACCATCGCTATGGAGAAACCAATAATATCTGTTCCTTGGCACTAGCAATGGAGAAAGTAGAAATAGATGATGATATTATACTAATCGAAAGCGATTTAGTCGTAGAATCTTCTGTATTTACCAGGCTATTTACCTCTCCTCATCCTAATATTGCACTCCTGGATCGCTACCGGACGGGAATGGATGGTACAGTCGTTACAGTAGTGGATGGTATTGTCACTAATGTTATCCCACCTCACCTCCAAGGATCGGATTTTAACTTTGCCGATAAATACAAAACTCTCAATATTTATAAGTTTTCTCAAGAGTTTTGCCAAGGTACTTTCAAAAATCTCTTAACTTACTATGCCAAAGTTATCGATTCTCAGTGTTACTATGAAGTTATTCTGGGTATTATTATTACTATGCAGCGAGAAGTTATCCACGCCGAAATATTAGAAGGCTATAACTGGGCAGAATTAGACGATCCAAATGACTTCGACTCGGCTAACTACATCTTTGATTCAGCCAATCGCTACTCATTAGTTCAAAAATCCCACGGGAGTTACTGGAATTACGATTTATTAGATTTCTGCTACATCCGAAACATGTATTTTCCTACAGGTGCAGTTATTTCTGAATTGCGCAATGGATTACCCGCACTAATCCAAAATTATGGCAGTTGCCAGGAAATTCTCAATCAAAAACTAGCCTATTATTTATTATGTCGAGAAGAAAACGTGACAGTACTTAATGGTGCGGCTCAAATCTATCCCATCTTGGCTCATTTCTTTGCAGGACAGCGGATTCTCCTGCCCAGCCCTACTTTTGGCGAATATAGCCGAATCTTTCCCCAAGCAGAATATTATTTCGATGAAGTGGGAATTAACGGTCATAAACTTCTTAATAGGATTGACTCTTACGATGTTATAGTTTTTGTCAATCCCAATAACCCAACCGGAACAACCCTCATCTCAGACTGGATTTTTGGACTAGCCGAGGCGAATCCAGATAAATTTATTATCGTTGACGAATCATTCATCGACTTTTCCAATCAACCCAGCTTAGTTTCATTCTTAGAACAAGATCCTTTACCTAATATTATCCTTATTAAAAGCCTGAGTAAAACTCTAGGTATACCTGGTATTCGTCTGGGTTATACTTATACTTGTAATCGAGAATTTAACAAATTTTTGCGTGAAAATATTCCGATTTGGAATCTCAACTCAATCGCCGAACATTTTCTAGAGATTATTTTAAAACACCGTCAGGCGATCGCAAAATCCTTTGACCAGACAGCCCAAGACCGCGATCGCTTTGCTACAATGCTCGAATCTCTCCCCATTGTCGAGAAAGTTTTCCCCAGTGGCGGTAACTTCCTCCTCACCAAATTACGCTTAAATCGCCCTCAAGCCAATGCTTTAGCCGAGAAATTGCTTGTACAGCAGTCCATCTACGTCAAAGACGTTTCCAGTCGCTTCCATGGCGATGGCGCATTTTTCCGACTCGCAGTCAGAAAAAAAGCAGATTGCGATCGCCTCATTGCTTCCATTGCAGATATAGCAAGGGACTAAGCTGCGGCTGAATGGATAAACTCCAAATAAACCTCACTCAATTCCTGTACCGCCAAATCGTAAAATATTTTACCATCCTCCGGTGTCGCCATAGCAGGATCGTAACCTCTTCCTCTATGAGAATAGCGATCGCGGAAACGAGTTGTACTGTATACTGGATATGGCAATCCTACCTCTGCCATCACAGGCATTTTACTGATAATTTCTGGATAAAAATACTGAGTTACCGCCACCTCGCCCGGAGCAGCCTGATAACCTTCTAAACTCCCATATAATTCTTTGGCTAATTTATAGACAGAATTGCAAGTAAACCAGTTAGCAATCCTACACTCAACCTTCTCAGCATTGGGAATATGTAAATCCGTTAGATAACTATAACTTTCCGCAAACGCCGCCCTCAGCGTAGCCACATTGCCACCATAACCATTAACAAAGAAAAATTTAGTAAACCCAGCTCTAGCCAAACTGGTAAGATAATCTTGAATCAACTCAATTAAAGTATTTGGTCTCAGCGCAATCGCACCCGGAAATGCCGCTTGATGGAGTGCCATCCCCACATTAATCGTCGGCGCAACCACAGTATTCGTCATTTCACCCACACCCCGCGCTATCCCTTCAGCGCAAATCGTATCAGTGCCAATTAATCCAGTTTGTCCATGTTGTTCCGTTGAGCCAATCGGTAAAATAATCCCTTGGGATACCTTTAAATACTCTTCCACTTCTGTCCAAGTCATTAAATGTAGCAGCATGGTTATTTATTCTCGCAATAATAATTAGTCTGGAGTGTCACCAAAAGACCAAATTCACCCCTAAGTACTGTCAAACCTGATTTGGAGAGTTAAAGCAAGTGGACTAGGATTGCCAGTCCACTGCCTGTAATCTGTAAGACCCCTCATTGCGTCATACTTGCGTATGACATGTATTACATATCTGTATAGTATTTCAATTTCGTGACATCAGCAAGACAATTGAGCAATCTTTACCAAGTCTTTAATTTTCTCACCAGAAAAAAATAGGCGATTGGAAACTGTAATGCCATCACAGTAATGATTTCAACCCTCTTCGTCCCTTGAAATTGCAATTAACTCAGATCTTGCACCATTCTCAATAAAGTTCCACAACCCTTGATATTTCCTTGACAGAAGCACCAAAAACCCAGGTTTTTCATGCTTACTGACATTGGTGCAAGATCCGAGAATTAAGGGACTATCCCCACACCCCACACCCTACACCCTACACCCCACACCCCGCACCCCACACCCTTTCTTCACGTACCACGCACCACTAA
>DOIX01000100.1 GCA_003511885.1 Cyanobacteria bacterium UBA11153 | reverse complement strand
AACTCATTTAGGATTGCTATATAGACACACTTCAGATAGTGCTGCACTTCAGATTTCAATTAGCTAATTCTGCTTTTTAATAAACATATTTCTCTAATTCAGATGCTCTTAAAAGTTCTTTTGCTTGTTCTATTCCATATACATTTTTCAAAAAATCACCTAACCAAAAAATATTAACTTTTTCAACCCCATCTTTATTAATACACTCTTTAAAAATACTCAAATAGTTTAGTATCTGTCGATCTGTATCGGGAAAATGCTTCAAGAAATTTTCCATGAAATCTTTAGTCCCTGCTAAAATTGCATATCTTTCAAAACTACTCATTAGAGCCCATTTCCCTTGGGGTGAAAAAATCACACTCTCCATCTGATAAGCCAATCCAAAGGAATTCGTATCAATAGATAGGTAAGTAGATATTTCTTCAAAAGGAACAAGCCAATGCTTTATCATAGATGAATTAAGATCGACAATATTAATAATCGATAAATATAAACTCTTATCTCCTAAATGTGAGGCTATATTTACAAGAGCATGAACAATTTCTGCGTCGGGAGGAAAATACTCATATAAGAGTATAACTTCTTCAGTAGAAGATCCGAACTGAGGTTGCTTAGGATTCTCGTTGAGAAATATTTTCCTCAACATAGGTTCCGCTTCAGAATGATATTCGTCATCTGTGAGAATACGCATAATCTTAATATCTAATCCTAAAAAAAATGAATAACAAACTAGCACCCAGTGGTAGAAGCGGGACAAGAAAGTGGTTTTTTGTAGGGAAATTTAACTTCGTTAACAAGCGAAAAAACCTGTCCATTGAGCGTTCTAGTGTAATGATTCAGAAGATCAATCGTGGGTTCAGTTTGGGGAGAAGAACCATATTCTCTCACGTTTGCGTTGCCTCCACCTTTTAATTTAGCCGTATATATCCATCCTGCCGCAGGAGAAAAGACGGGTGAAGAGATAGAAGATGTTTCAACAACATTATTGAACTCTAACCAAGCTAAAGCATAGGCTGCATAATGATCTGGTGATGTAACCTTATAGTAATGAACCGTATTGCTGTACTTAAAGGAGAAGTTATACAGTAAATTATCAAGCTGTGGACTAGCTGCTATTAAATAATTTTGCTTAGGTGTCTCTTCGGGGACAATCCTTTCATTATTAGGTGCAACAATTCTTCTATTTGGAAAGACTGAGCCTGCACTTACTTGCAGAATTAAGAGCTATATTGCCAAAGATAATTCCACCGACTAAAGCAAGACCAAAATTAAGAGTGTGCGAGAACTTAAATTTCATATCAACCTCAAGAAATTTTCGGACGACATTTACATGCCTAAAGAATTTAGGCACGCTTATTCCCCAACAAATTCAATCTGCGTAACTTCTTCATATCCTGGTATTCGATGATCTTTAAGTCTTATTTCGCCAATCGTACTCTGTTTTTTGCCATTGTTTTCCTCTCTTAATTTTAAAACTATAGTTCCACCATTAGGAAGGATAGCTTTAAAGCCATGAGGGGAAGTGATATCTGGTGCAGACCTTGGGGTGTCACCATCATATTTAAAGGACTCTTTATCAGCTATCAAAAAGAACTCCCTGATGGCAGTATTTGCAGCTACTCTCCGTCGATAGATATCAGGCATCTCTTCTGGAATCTTAATAAAAACTTGCCTGATTGGTTTAGCTTTTGTCGCTTCAGATGTTTCAAAAAGAGCTGTAAGCTCGTCGAGTCCAAGACGATTTCCAATTGGGCTCTTGGTGGTTGGAGGCATCTGACTGATTATTGGCTCAGAACTCTGCTCCTGGGCATTTCCTACATGCTTGACTCCAAAGATAGTTGAGACCCCGATACCCACTAGAAAGGCAAGAGCCGCTGATCCTTTAAATAAATTCATTGACTTACTCCATTTAACAACACAATCCTGCTCGGCAAAAGGATACTATCATCGCCTAGTGCAAAAACCTAACTTATCATTGTATTGCAGTTGCGGTACAATACCAGATCTAACCTAACAATACTGCTGCTCGACGTTCTATGTCAACCCATTCTTACAGCCACTACCTACCTCAACTGTTGAATCAATAATAAAAGCAAATAAATTAGCCATATCCCCTTTCCAACTCACCTTAACAAAACGAGCCTCCCAGCCTCCCCTGTCACTTATGTGAGAAAATAGAATAAAGACCCCAATAGCTGCCTCTACAAGAAATCGCGACAAACCAAACCCCATGGATACTGCTCCTAAACTAGTCTCTGAAAATCGATGCTTCGGCGGGAAAGTCAGCTTTTACACTCACCAGTCTCAGACGTGTCACGGTAAAATGCGGTTTTCTGTGTACCAACCGCCCCAAGCATTGGAGATACGAGTACCGATTCTCTATTTCCTATCGGGTTTAACCTGTACCGAAGAAAACTTCATGGGAAAATCTGGGGCACAGCAATTTGCCGCCAAACACGGATTAATGCTCGTCGTGCCAGATACCAGCCCTCGTAATACGGGAATTCCGGGCGAAGATGATGAGTGGGATTTGGGTACGGGTGCGGGCTTTTATGTGGATGCGACTGTTGAGCCTTGGGCGGCATATTACCAAATGTATAGTTATGTCGTTGAGGAATTACCGGAAATTATTGCCGAACATTTCCCCGTTGATATGGAAAAACAGGGGATTTTCGGTCATTCTATGGGAGGGCATGGTGCATTAATTTGTGCCCTGAGAAATCCGGATCGATATATATCAGTTTCAGCTTTTGCACCCATTGCCGCACCCAGTCTTTCTCCTTGGGGACAGAAAGCTTTCACCCATTATTTAGGGGGCGATACAGAAAGTTGGCGGCTTTATGATGCTAGTGAATTAGTATTAAGTATTGGCTATAAACGTACAATTCTCATCGATCAAGGTACAGACGATCCTTTTTTGGAAAAAGATCAATTGCGCCCCGGTATATTTGCTCAGTCTTGTGCTAAAGCTGGCGTACCTCTGACACTGCGCTTTCAACAAGGCTACAATCACAGTTACTATTTTATCTCATCTTTTATTGAAGATCACATTCGTTATCATGCTGATGCTTTGGGGACTTAGAGATATAGCGAGGGGCGAGGGGCTATTGGATTGGGAAAAAAGTCGTCAAATCAATGGTTTCAGGAATTGAGAACGTCTTAACCGCCCTGGCGGCTGCTATAATTTTTTTTAGTAAAGATTCATTGATAAAAACCTAACCCCCTAACCCCCTTACCTACCAAGGAAGGGGGAGAATTCTACTAAATCCGGGTTAGTTATCCTCAACCCTACTTAGGGCTTGCTGTATAAGTCATTAACCTTGACAACAATTAGCTTCGAGTGCTGTCTTGACTTGGGAAAAGTACCAGGAATAAGAGTTACACCCCTGAAAATTCAGACAGTTTTTCACGGAAACTCGAAAAT
>DOIX01000099.1:8180-8609 GCA_003511885.1 Cyanobacteria bacterium UBA11153 | reverse complement strand
AGCCCCTAGCCCCCAGCCCCAGCTCCCTATTTTGAGTTAAGATACTCCTGCGGCGATCGCAGTTGGGACTTCGCTGGGTTCGAGGACGCGATCGATCAAACCATAAGCTTGGGCTTGTTGGGGTGTCATGTACAACATCCTCTCCATATCCTTGACAATTTTTTCTGGTGGTTGTCCTGTGTTTTTGGACAGGATATCGATCGTGGTGGCTTTATTAGCTAAAACTTCCTGTGCCCGAATTTGGATATCCGTAGCTTGACCTCTAGCGTAGCTTTTGGGCTGATGGAGGACAATTGAGGCATTGGGCAAGCTGGCGCGACAGCCCTTTGTACCTGCTGATAGTAGCATAGCTGCCATACCCATTGCCGAACCAATGCAGATAGTATGGATAGGCGGCTTGATATATCTCATCGTGTCGCAGATGGCAAA
>DOIX01000099.1:4121-7961 GCA_003511885.1 Cyanobacteria bacterium UBA11153 | reverse complement strand
GTGTCGCAGATGGCAAAGGCTTCTGTTTCAAAGCCCACAGGTTCCCCATCATAACGGGAGGTTCCAGTAGAGTTGATGTAAATTTTAATCGGTTTGTCTGGATCTTGGTACTGTAAATAAAGCAATTCGGCGACAATCAACTCCGTCACCGCAGATATCAAGGGTAACCCCAGATAGACAATTCGCTCGTTGAGTAGCAGCGAGGGTAAGTCTGGCGGCGGTGTCCGGTAGTTCCCACGACCATAGTAGGTGGATTGAACAGCCTGGGGTGGTAGTTTCATCGTTTTTGGACTTTGACCTAAAAATAATAATCGCGCTATCTTTAACACATGGTAGCGTGCTTGTTGCGTGGTTTGTAGCCGTTTTTCCGAGATCGAGCCATTATTGTACTAAAACAGGCTGTATAAGCTCCCGTGAGGTTTTTATGAAAGTTGGTTTGTATCCGGCTCTTGATGATGCTAATCTCGATCTCGATCGAGGAACGAGTAACCGTTTATTATCGGTAGCGGTGAGCGCGATCGCAGATTCTGTGGATCGTTCCTTGCCTGTGAATTTGTGTTTAGTCTTAGATCATAGCGGTTCCATGGGCGGACGACCTCTGGAAACGGTGAAAAAGGCGGCGATGGGCTTGGTGGAGCGACTAAATCCGGGAGATCGCATTTCTGTGGTAGCCTTCGATCACAGGGCGAAAGTACTCGTTAGCAATCAGACTATCGATAATTTGGATAAGGTGAAAAGACAAATCCAACGACTTGAGGCTGATGGCGGTACGGCAATTGATGAAGGGCTTAAACTCGGTATTGAGGAAGTCGCGAAGGGAAAAAAGGATAGCGTATCTCAGGTGTTTTTGCTCACGGATGGCGAAAACGAACATGGTGATAATAAACGGTGTTTAAAATTAGCTCAACTGGCGATTGAACGGAAGTTGACGATTAACTCCCTGGGATTTGGTGCTAACTGGAATCAGGATGTATTGGAAAAAATTGCTGATGCTGGCGGAGGTACTCTCTCTTATATTGAGCAACCCGAACAAGCTGTCACGGAATTCGGACGTTTGTTTAACCGAATTCAAACTGTGGGTTTGACTAATGCTTATCTCTTGTTTGATTTAATGCCTAATGTCCGGTTTGCCGAATTAAAACCTGTTGCCCAAGTCACACCCGATACCATTGAATTGCCCCTGCAAAAAGAAGGTTCTCGGTTTATGGTACGTTTGGGAGATTTGATGACAGATGCCCAGCGCGTTATCTTAGCTAACCTCTATATCGGGAAACTGCCACAGGGAAAGATCTGCGCTTCGCAGCAGCGCTTCGCTATCGCTTCCCTCCAAGTGCGGTATGATAATCCAGCAATCTCTCAAGAAGCCTTACTCTCGGATCTCATCCCTGTCGAAGTTAACGTTGAGAGCGTCTACCAACCCGCCCTGAATCCAGAAGTCGAACAGTATTCTCTCGCTTTAAGGAAATATCGACAAACTCAACTAGCTGAAACAAAATTACAACAAGGAGATCGCATTGCTGCTGCCACCTTACTCCAAACAGCCGCCAAAACCGCACTCCAAATGGGCGATATTCCAGGAGCTACCGTACTCCAAACCAGCGCCACCGTCTTGCAATCAGGCGAAGATCTTTCAGAAGGCGATCGCAAGAAAACTCGCATTGTCTCCAAAACTATCCTACAGCCCTAACTTCTCACCTCTGATCCCTAACCTCTCACCTCTTAACCTCTTATCGCAACTGCCAGGGCGGTTAAGATATTCTCAATTCCGCAAATCCCTTGATTTTACAGCTTTCTTCCCTAGCCCCTAGCCCTTAACCCCTAACCCCTAGCCCCTTCCCACAACATTGAATTCATAATTCTTAACAAAATTTCTCAGCAAATTAGTTTATCCTGAACAGTTGGGATACTAATTTTCACAATCGAGTTAGTAGCTCGGTGGCATCCATCGTCAAAAACCTGAAATATCGGTTGCGACCAGTGTGGAAAAACCATTAATCGATAAATACGGCGGGCAAAGTCGGAATTAACGCCTGTGGACAAGAAGATGGCATCATCCTTGGCAGAAGCAGGAAGCAAACGTCCAATTAAGCATTACGCTTAATTTGTGTAAGTTTTGTGTTGCACATTTTTCGTTTTTAGATCTTTTGAAACGCAGGTACAGGAAGAAATATAGATGAGTAGCAATTTAGCCACCAAATTGCGTGAGGGCACAAAAAAATCTCACACCATGGCAGAAAACGTAGGATTTGTCAAATGCTTTTTAAAAGGAACCGTTGAAAAAAACTCTTACCGGAAGCTAGTATCTAATCTCTACTTCGTGTACTCAGCGATTGAAGAAGAGATGGAAAAACACCGTCAGCACCCCATCCTCTCAAAAATTTATTTTCCAGAGTTAGCTCGGAAAAAGAGTCTAGAGCAAGATTTATTCTACTACTACGGTCCCAATTGGCGGGAAGAAGTAGCTCCTTCTGAAGCGGCTACTGCCTACGTGAAACGGATTCAGGAAGTATCTGCCTCTCAACCGGAATTATTGATTGCTCAATCCTACACCCGCTACCTGGGAGACTTATCGGGAGGACAGATTCTCAAGAAGATTGCCCAGACAGCGATGAATCTATCTGAAGCTGGTGGTTTAGCTTTTTATGAATTCAAAGATATTCCCGATGAGAAGGCTTTCAAAAATAATTACCGGAGTGCCCTCAATGACTTACCCATTGATGAAGCTACAGCGGATCAAATTGTAGATGAAGCCAATGCCGCTTTTGGCATGAATATGAAGATGTTCATGGAATTAGAAGGCAACCTAATTAAAGCAATTGGACAGATGCTATTTAATAGCTTGACACAACGTCGCACTACTGGTAGTACTGAATTAGCTACTGCCGAATAGGGCAACTCTCAATCGCTAATCGTCAGTTATAGCGGCGCTGTCTGCTTTGTCTCTGTGATAGGGATAGAGCAGACAGCGCCGCAAACTGTTAGGACTTAGGTCGTGACGCTAGCAATAGTGGATGGTGCGTTACGATATTTAGGACTTACGCAGTCACGCTAGCAATAGTGGATGGTGCGTTAGCTTTCGCATAACGCACCCTACAGATAGATGCTTTGCGTAAGTCCTGGATATTGCTAACGTACCCACTCACTCTTAAAATAGTAAGTCCTGACTGGTGAGATGGAGTTTGATTTCAGTTAAACGTAATATTGCTGAATATCCTCGCCGCAGCAATCCACAAGGTAACAAAGGGCGCGGAAACGCAATCCCACTAATTCCTCGTATAGGGGATTGAGCTTACAGAGGGGAGGAATGCGAGCGATTAAGTGCCCGAAGAGTTTAATATCGCGTTGAAATGGGCATTGGGAAGGAATTGCTTTGGAGAGGAATCGCGCTAGCCGTGGATTGTCAACTTCAATGGTATCGAGCCACCTTCGCACAGGTTGGAGAAAATCGAAGCGGTTATCGAAAAATCCCTGTTTTTGAGCTGAGTTGAGAGTCTGATGAGCTGAAGTTTTGATGGTACTGTGGTAGGAATTATGATGGCTCATATATCTAAATGAAGCTAAGGATCTCGTTGCTGCTTAACGGTACTTTTGCGATCGCCATTTACCACGATAAGGACTCACAGCATAAGTTGGGTAAAGTTATGATTAAGAAATCGCCCTAATTTTGTAAAGTTTTAATGAAGAAATTTGCAGGGGAGTAAGATAGCAGCTTTCCTGGTGGGGAGTAGGGGGGAGATTAGGGAAAATCAATTTTCCCCCTGGCGGATTTGGTAAGCTGCTACGCATTTAATTTGTATATCCCCACACCCCACACCCCTTTCGATAAATTTACTATCCAAT
>DOIX01000099.1:0-3888 GCA_003511885.1 Cyanobacteria bacterium UBA11153 | reverse complement strand
TTAGATGCGCCGCAGCTTATAAGACATTCTAAATTCCTCAAAGCCTTGATTTTACAGCTTTCTTCCCTAGCCCCTAGTCCCTAGCCCCTAGCCCCTAGCTATACTTCACTGTTTCTCTCTCCAATCGCCTCACCAAAAACAGGCACAAACCATAAACAATCAAACTTTCCCCAATTAATTCAGATAATTCCTCAACCGCCACCCTAGATTTCTCCACAAGTAATCGAATAAACTCACCCTCGTGAAATAGAGAATCAAGTACAGGTTTCAAGATAATACCAAACAATTCCCCACCAAAACCACCCAGAATAAATATACCAAGACCCAGCGCTACCAAAGATATCGCTTTTCGATGAAAATGCCACATCCCAAGAAAATCTCGATGAAATACCACTAGCGTACTAATACCAATACCTAAATATATCGGCATCCATGCTTTATGATGGGATGTATTTAACAGATTATAAAGCTGAAGATGAATTTTGAAAACTTCATCTACTGAGGCATAGCTAAAGAGTAAAGCAACTGTGCAGCAAAATATCCGTGATGGTGGTTGGGAAGAATGACGACGGAAAATTAAAGTAATTATCGCTATAACCGCAATTAAAAAAAGATGGAAAGCCTGGATATAAGAAGGAATTGTCATTTGTCCATTCATATCAAAGGCTGGATAAGCCTCCCGCGTTAGTACAATACCTGTTAGATATATTATCGCTAATAAAACTTCCAAAGCAATGACAACCAATAATATTAACTTGCCTTTTGTTTCAACAATTTGTGGTGTAATTTTCATGGATGAAAGTAATTGTAAATTTCGGTAGCTAAACGCTTGCCAATTCCCGAAACTTCCATAAGTTGTGGGATAGATGCTTGGCGAATGTAGTCAATCGAGTGAAAATGTGCTAATAATTCTTTTTGCCGCTGAAATCCTAAGCCGGGAATTTCATCTAAACGGCTACGACGCATTTTTTCACTTCTTTGTTGGCGATGGAAAGTTACCGCAAATCGGTGTGCTTCATCCCGCAACCGCCGTAGTAATTGCACTCCAGGTTGTTCCGAATTGGTTGGCAAGGGAAATGATTCTCCCGGTAGAAAGATTTCTTCTCTTTGTTTGGCTAAACTTATGACTGGTAAGTGGGGAAAAAGGTTCATTTCTTTTAAGGTGGCAACTACTGCTGAAAGTTGTCCTTTCCCGCCGTCTATCATAATTAAATCGGGGAAGTCATTTGCAGCGGATGTGGGATCGTTTTTGGTGGGGGTTTTGGTAGCGGAGGTGGGATGGTTTACTATTCCCTTCTCATATTTGCGGAAGCGGCGATGAATTACTTCGGCTAGACTGGCGAAGTCGTCGGAGTAACCTGTGGTAATTTTGGGGTTTTTTATTTTATAGTGGCGATAGTGTTGTTTGGCGGGAATGCCGTCGATAAATACTACTTGAGAGGCGACGGCGTTGGATCCTTGTATGTGGGAAATATCGTATCCTTCGATACGGTGAGGTATGTTGGGTAGGTCTAGAATACTGGCTAGGTCTTGTAGTGCTTGGCTATTAGTATCGCGAAATTTTTGGTTTCTCTCTAGTTCGTATCTGGCATTTTTTTCTACCATGTCAATTAGTTCGGCTTTGGTTTGTCTTTGGGGATTAATAATGTTGACTTTTCGTCCTTTGGTATTGCTTAAGTAGGCAGCTAATATGTCACTATCTGGTAATTCGTATTGGACGATAATTTCTGTGGGTATTTCTACGGGTTCGGCGTTTTGGTAATGTTCTTCTAATACTCTTTGTAAAATGGCTCCTGGCGTACCTGATTCGGCATCGGCAAAAAATCCCAATCTGCCCACTAGGTGTCCCGCACGAATCTGGAATAGTTGGATGGCGGCGTGTTTGCTGTCGGCTGCTAGTGCGATCGCATCTCGCGATACGGTATCATTGGGTAATGATACTTTCTGCTCGGTATTTAAAGACTTAATTCCGTTAATTTGGTCGCGAATTTTGGCGGCTAGTTCAAAGTTCATTTCCGCTGCTGCTTTTTCCATCAGCCCAGTCAAGATATCAAGTAATTCACCATTTCTTCCTTGAAAAATCATGGCGATTTTTTGGATGGTTTGACGGTAATCTTCAACAGAGATTAATTCTTGACAAACACCAGGACATTTACCTAAATCGTAGTTGAGGCAAGGACGATCTTTAAATAGCGATCGAGGGCGTTGCCGTTGGGGGAAAATTTGTTTGACTAGATTGAGGGTATTTCTCAGTAAACCAATATCAGTATATGGTCCATAATATTTATCTTTAGCTTGGGTAAGTTGTCGTTTACGGGTAATAAAGATACGGGGATATTTTTCTGAATAAGTGATACAAATATATGGATATTTCTTGTCATCTTTGAGGAGGACATTGAAATAAGGCTGATGCTGCTTGACAAGAGTCGCTTCTAGTGCTAAAGCTTCGGCTTCCGTATCGGTGACAATAAATTCAATATCCGTCACCTGTTGCACCATCATCGCGATGCGGGGGCTGAGGTGTTGGGAATCGCGGAAATAGGAACGAACCCGCGATCGCAATTTTTTCGATTTGCCAATATAGAGGATCAGATCGTTTGCGTCGCGCATCAAGTAGACTCCTGATTGAGATGGAATCTCCTTAAGTCGGCTTTCCAAGCAATCTGGATTGTCGATTAGGGTGGGGATTGAGGGATATCGCAAGGGAATAGAGGGTAGGGGCTAGGGGCTAGGGACTAGAGAAGAAAGCTGTAAAATCCAGGGTTTGAGGAATTGAGAATGTCGGGGCTGCCCTGGCGGTTGCTATATCTTGTCACAGAATACGATCGGAAGTCTCCATCTCTCATGATAGAAAAAGATCGGGCAGCGATCTCAAGAGCTTGATATGAGAGGAAAGGACAGACAAGTGTTTGTAGGGATGACTTCTCATTGTCAAGTATTTTTCCGGATCGTAACTAGTGGCAACCGATTGCTAGGATAGGCTAAAATTATCTGGTAATAACAGGGACACTACAAATTTAGGTAAAAAATTCGTAAAGAAAAATATTTTTTTTTCGATCTCTTGATTTAATAAGTCTGTCATTTTTATGCTTCAATTTTTGCCAAGCGTTTTTACTGAAGGATTATTGAATCCAAATGAGTATTGTTACACAATGCCGCCAGATTTAATCGGCGCATTGACAACAGGAATTTCTTTAGCTACGGCTATCTGCCTACTGTGGATACTGTACCATGGACTATGCGTCTTCCCTAAATTCCATCAAAGTATAAACTTTCAGATTTTGAGCAAATCTGCATTTGGGCAGTGGATTTTAGCTCAAGGTAAAGTAATTAAAGGGGATAAATCGGGAAATTTGTTAAACTTGACTGGATCTAATATAGATGTCAGTCAAGGCAAAGATGATGCAATGGAATTTGTGAAGACGAAAACAGCCCTGGAAGAAAAACTGCAGCGACTTTTGATTCAAGAGAAAATTTTCAAAGACATTAGATCTAGTTTCGATCCAGAAAAATTCTTTCAAACAGCAGTTAACCAAATTGGAGAGGCATTTAAAGTCGATCGCTGTTTAGTTCATATTTATCTGGAATCACCAACACCTCATATTCCTTTAGTCGCAGAATATAAACGACCAGAAATAACAGAGCCGTGGGTAATAGATGTCCCAGTAATTGGCAATCCCCATGTCGTGCGAATTCTCTCGCAAGATGCAGCTATTGTTTGTCATGATGTGGATAAGGAACCACTACTCAAAGGTGCGTTACATTTGTGCCACCAAGTAGGATTAAAGTCAATGGTAGGAGTCCGGACATCTTATCAAGGAAAACCGAATGGAATGATTGGGATTCACCAGTATCATTACCCCCGTCAGTGGTTAGATGAAGAGATTT
>DOIX01000091.1 GCA_003511885.1 Cyanobacteria bacterium UBA11153 | reverse complement strand
CCGAGAATGAAACAGCCCTGGGGGAGTAGGGGGCAAGGTGGAGTGTGGGGAGTAAGGGGCAAGGTGAAGCTATTGTTTAGTTCACAATTCGTTATTCCTGCTTCACACTTCTTAATTTGAGCTAATATAACTGTTAAAATGGGAACTAATACAATTTTGATAAATTAGCCCTATTCACAAGCCTGCCATGACTGCTCAACTTGTTGTCGAAAAGAAAAAATTAGAAAATCCCCCCCTCAAGATCTATCATCTGGGCGATCGCGTTCTCCGTCAACCTGCCAAGCGGGTTGCTAAGGTAGATCAAAACATCCGTCAGTTAGCCTACGAAATGCTGCAAACCATGTACAGTGCCGATGGCATCGGTTTAGCAGCCCCCCAAGTGGGAGTCCATAAGCAAGTTATCGTGATTGACTGCGAACCCGATAAACCAGAATCTCCACCACTAATTTTAATCAATCCTGCGATCAAGCGGTTTGGTGCTGCTTTGTGCGATGCTCAAGAGGGATGCCTGAGTATTCCCAATGTTTACCTGGATGTGAAACGCCCAGAAGAAGTCGAAATTTCCTACAAAGACGAAAACGGCAGGCCAAAAACGATTAAAGCCACAGGTTTATTATCTCGTGCCATTCAGCATGAAATGGATCATCTCAATGGTGTCATGTTTGTAGACAGGGTACAAAATAGTTTAGCATTGACAGAGGAACTACAAAAACACGGCTTCTCTACTCAATCTGTCAAACCCATTGAGCGAGCATTGTAAAATATACAACTCAAGTTGCTGGTTATATCAATTCCGTTTAGGCAGTCACGCTCAAAACTCTCTGCGTCGCCCTGTCAAAGCGTAGCCGCGTCTATCCTGACAATGAGTATGCAAACGGAATCGATATTATCTCGTTAGGAGTTGCAATCAGCTTGGCTCCTGCAATCAGGCAATCGCAAATAACCAAAATTATTCAATTTAATGAGCAAACCTAAAATTGTAAATATTGATAATTAGCGAAGAGCAATTTTCCCAAGTCAATCTCTATCCTTATCATCTGGGGATATGCCACAATAATTCCTAATTACCTCTCAATCACTAAATCACTAATTTATCAGCCAATGACACCAAAAAGTGGTCTGTTTTTAATGTGTTCCTGCCTTGCCGGAATTTCCTCTGTTGGTTCCATTTTTGAACTATCATCGGGAAACCCTGACTTAGGAACAACGATAACCGGAATTATTCTCGCAGCTAGCATTCCTTTAACTGGATTATTTTTCTATGCCGCTATCCGCGACGCTAAGGCAAATCAATAACAGTGGACAGTGGACAGTGGATAGTTGACAATTGACAATTGACAATTAACAGCACGTTAATCTAAGTAACTCTCAACTATCAACTAAGCTGCGGCGTATCTAAATTGGATAGTAAATTTATCGAAAGGGGTGTGTTTTTTTTGTGTGGGGATATACAAATTAAATGGGTAGTAGCTTATCAACTATCAACCATCAACTGTCAACTATCAACTATCAACTAGCAAATCATGACTAATGACAAGTCAAAATTACTGTGGATTTATTAGACCATTATCTTCAGAAAATAAAGGACAAGCATTACCAGCTTACCCACTATCTGAACAGAAAGAAATAGTAATTGGCAGAGATCCTAGCTGCGACATTGCCTTAGATCCCGATCGATATTTAATGGTATCGCGACATCATGCTAAATTCCGTGCATTTTACCTTCCAGAGAATGGTTTACTGAGATGGGAAATTTGTGACTTAAATAGTATTAACGGTACATATATTAATGGTAGAGCATTGCATGGTTGTTATAAATTACAAGGAGGAGACTGTATTGAACTAGGTCAAAATGGTCCCCAATTTATCTTTGAATATCAAGTCACGACTCCCTTATTATCATCCCCAAATAACCCTAATTATTCCCATCCTTCAACACCAGATTCAGTGACATTCACCCAACTATTTCCCCTCGCTTCAACCGGACGTAGTTTAACTCAAAAAGCCTATTTTATTCCAGCGGTTGTCACGGTAATTTTTGTAGTCTTAATGTTTGCCGCTGTTGGCGAAGCGAAGGCATTTAACTTTTTACTTGCTACCTATTTAACAGCAGCCACATCTTATTTCGTTTACCAACTCTGTGGCAAGCCTAAACCTTGGTGGGTATTAGCAGGTTGTGCGGGATTGACTAGTTTAATTATCGTCAGCCCGGTTTTACCACTATTTATTATTATTTTTCGCGAAATTTTGCCGGGAAATTTGCCGACTGAAGGGGAAAATATTAATTTTATCAATCTCCTAATCCGGATGTTTTTCGGAGCAGGGCTGATGGAAGAATTAATTAAGGCTGTTCCTCTTTTTGCTGCTTATTTTATCGGAAGTCTTTTACAGTCACCTTGGCGAGAGAAGGTAGGAATTTGGGAACCTTTAGATGGCATCTTATTGGGGACAGCATCAGCAGTTGGTTTTACTTTTGTGGAAACTTTAGGGCAATATGTCCCCAATATTATTAGTACGGGAAGCATACCAACAGGGGACGGATCTGGTCAATTATTGGGATTGCAGTTATTAATTCCTCGGATTTTGGGATCTTTGGCTGGACATATTGCCTATAGTGGTTATTTTGGATATTTTATTGGTTTAAGCGTCCTCAAACCGAAGAAAGCTTTACAGATTCTTGCTGTTGGCTGCATCTGTGCTGCTTCTCTTCATGCTCTCTGGAATGCCATGGGGTTTGTGAGTGTGGTATTATTGGTATTGATCGGGATTGCGTCTTATGCTTTTTTAGCAGCGGCGATTTTGAAGGCACGGGCACTGTCACCTACGCGATCGCAAAATTTCGCAACTCGCTTTTTTGGTGATTAATTTTTTTATAGCAGCCTGGGTAGCGGTTAAACCGCTCTAAATTCCTGAAACCCTTGATTTTATATCTTTCTTCCCTAGCCCCTAGCCCCTACACCTACACCCAAAAACTCTCTCACCTCATTAAGATATATCTCTGGCGCTTCTAACATGGGAAAATGAGCGGTTTGGGGAATTTCTAGGTACTTGACATTTTGACTAAGTTGTGCTGCCTTCCGTCCTAAGTTAGCGGGGATAATCTTATCCTTTTCTCCGGAAACCAATAAAGTGGGTACTGATAGCTGGGCAAATTCTTGAGGCATTACCTCAGCGGCGTATTTGCTGACGACTCTTAACATTGTCCCCAATGCGGCTTCGTAATCTGCCGCTAAGAAATCTTCTAAAAATGCTTTACTTACCGATAGGGGTAGGGGACGATGTAAAAATCTTGCCATGAATAGGGGAGGGGCAAAGGGAATGTGTAATAACCACTGAGGGCGGAATTTAACGACATAAGCACCAAATTGATGAAAGGCGGCAAAGGCTTTCTCGTCGTATTCAAAAATCCCGCTACAGGTTAAGATTGCCCTTTCCACCCGATGCCGATAGCGATTGAGAAATATGGTGGCGGCGGATGCCCCCATAGAATGAGCTTTAATATATACCCGCGCGATCGCTAATTTATCTAACAGTACTGCCAAATCGTCGGCATAATCCTCCATTTCATAGAGATTCTCCCCTGATTTTGAGGATAAACGCGATCGCCCAAAACCTCGCATATCATAAAGTAGGCAATCAAATTCACTTGACAAGGCTTGGGCGGTGCTTTCCCAGTAACGAGATGAGCCTCCCCAACCATGAATAAAGACGATGACAGGTTTTTCTTTAATGGATTGCGATTCTCTAATCCATTCGTAGTAATGCTCTACACCTCTAATTTCAATATACGGCATTTGTTCACGAAGTCTAGTGCTAGACTATCTCTCACGATGATTAAATTTCCCTTCTCTCACAGTGACATTCCTGACTGAGACTGGTAAGAGGGAAATTTCTCGCACAACAACCAACAACTAACAACCAACTACAACTAAGCTGATTCTGGTTTTGGTAAAGAAGAGGGATGGACTAAAAGTTCGGCTGTCGAGCGTTTTTCTACCATTTCTCGTGTAATGGTGCAGCGGGTGACATCTTTGCGCGAAGGTAACTCGTACATTACTTCCAGCATTAACTCTTCGACAATACTGCGCAAGGCTCTCGCACCTGTTTTGCGGCGATATGCTTCTTGTGCGATCGCGCGGACGGCCTCGGTGCGAAAATCTAACTGTACTGAGTCCATTTTCAGGAGTTTTTGATATTGCTTGACTAAGGCATTGCGCGGTTGGGTTAAAATTGCCATTAATGCTTCTTCATCAAGAGGATCCACTACTGCTGCTACGGGTACTCGCCCGATAAATTCAGGAATCATCCCAAATTTTACTAGATCGTCTGGCTCTAAATGACGCAGCATATCGGCAGCACGTTTTTCTCGCGATTGCCCTTCTCCTGGCTGAATAAAGCCCATGGAGCGTTTACCAATCCGTTGTTCGATTACCTTATCTAAACCTACGAATGCGCCACCACAGATAAATAGAATATTGCTAGTATCAATTTGAATGCAGTCTTGATAGGGATGCTTTCTTCCACCTTGAGGGGGGACATTGGCAACAGTCCCTTCTAACATTTTCAATAAGGCTTGTTGTACCCCTTCACCAGATACATCTCTGGTAATTGAAGGATTTTCACTCTTCCGGGCAATCTTATCAATTTCATCGATATAGATAATTCCCCGCTGTGCTTCTTCCACATCCAAATCGGCAACTTGGAGGAGTCTGAGTAAAATATTTTCCACATCTTCTCCCACATACCCAGCTTCCGTCAGAGTTGTGGCATCAGCAACAGCAAAAGGAACATCTAAAACACTAGCCAAAGTTTGGGCTAAAAGAGTTTTCCCACAACCTGTCGGACCGACTAAAAGAATATTAGACTTTTGCAGCTCAACTGGATCTTCCGATCCGGGTTTTCCACTTCCTTTGCCCTGAATAAAACTTAAGCGTTTATAATGGTTATAAACTGCCACAGATAAAACTTTTTTCGCTTCATCCTGTCCGATTACATGTTCGTCCAGATACTTCTTCAACTCTCTCGGTTTCGGTATCTGATTCAAAGACAAACCACCTGTCCGACGGCGTTTCGGAGTAGCTTCAGGACGAGTTACTTGCGGCGGAGTTGGGGCGCTAGAGTCTAGCAATTCCTCATCTAAAATTTCGTTACAAAGATCGACACATTCATCACATATATAGACTCCTGGGCCTGCAATTAATTTGCGCACCTGTTCTTGAGACTTGCCGCAAAACGAACATTTTAGATGGGAGTCGTATTTAGACATAAAGCGCCTCTTACTTAATAGGAGTTACATTTGATTCGCTCGGCTGGGGGAGTCGCGAAATAACTCGATCGATCAAACCGTAATCTTTCGCTTCTGCCGCTGACATGAAAAAGTCCCGTTCGGTATCAGTAGCTATTTTTTCTAATGACTGACCCGTATGATATGCTAACAGCTCGTTAAGCTGACGTTTGTGATAGAGAATTTCTTTAGCTTGAATTTCAATATCAACTGCCTGTCCTTGAGCGCCCCCAAGGGGTTGGCTAATCATCAGTCGAGCATTGGGCAAGGACATCCGCTTACCAGGAGCGCCTCCTGCGAGCAGAAATACGCCAATATCAGTTGCAGCTCCAAAACAAATGGTAGCAACATCTGGACGAATTTGCTGGATCGTGTCGTATATCGCCATCCCAGAAATCACACTACCTAATCCGAGAATTGGCCCGCCGGGGGAGTGGATATAAAGTTGAATGTCTTTGGTTGAGTCTTCTGCTTCCAAATAAAGTAACTGAGCGATAATTGAGTCAGCTACAGTATCATTGATCCGAGTCCCCAGGAAAATAATCCGTTCCCGCAGGAGTCGGGAGTAGATATCAAATGCCCGCTCTCCTACCCCAGACTGTTCTACCACCATTGGGACAATATTACTTGGACTGGGATTGCTGGCACTAGTGGAGTAAATTTCTGGGACAGTCCAATTTGGAGGTGATGGTGTGGGGAAGTCGGCTTGCTGCATAAAGATCAGATAAGTTACCAGGTAATAGTTAACAAAGGGTAAGTCTCTTGGAGTAAGAGCGATTTTTGGTTTTGCTAACTTAGCTCAACTAAAGTATGCTCGATCCGATTGAATTCTCGCCTTGACCGAACCTCATCTAGTTAATAGATATATTACTATTTGGGGCTAGGTGTTGGATTTGAATGATAGATATTCTTCTCTATCTATCATTCAATGAAGTTTGGTTTTAGCTTTCGTTACTAGCAGGGTTCTCCTGTTAATTTCGGTATGGGCTGCTTGCGGCTTCTGCCGGAACCGAGTTACTTTCGGTAACTAAATTATACCTCTGGTTCCTCGCTAGTTTCTGCCGCAGGTTCGCTTTCGGCTGTTTGTTCCTCTGTTGCTTCGGGTGTCAAAGAACCTTGAGGAACTAATTCAATGGTAGCGTGTTCTGCGAGCCATTGCAGGGCTTTTTCTTGGAGGAGGTCAGTTTTGACGAAATCTTCGAGGCGATTGGGATCTACATCTTGCCCTGCTAGTTGTTCCATCAATTCTTTGGACTTGGTTTGTATTTCCTCTGGTGTCACCGTGATGGACTGCTCCTTGGCAACCTGTTTGAGGGTGAAGGATTCTTTGAGGCGTTTGATGGCATCAGGGCGCGATCGCTCTCGCATTTCGGGTATCATTTCTGGGGTGAGGATCTTTCTCACATCCAAACCGTAGCTTTCCATCTGCATGAGTGTCTGGGTGAGCATTGTCTGGATTTCCTTGTCAATCAAGGTTTCTGGCAATTCTATCTCTACCTTCTCGAGGAGGGCATTTAACACTGCTTGTTCCTTGCTATTCGTCGTCGCTTTCTCTGCTGCTTCGGCAAATTGCTTGGTCAATGACTCTCTTAACTCTGCCATGGTTGACATATCGCTAATCTCTTCGGCGAATTCGTCATCCAATTCTGGCAACTCTTTTTCTTTGATTTCTTTGAGGGTAATGGTAAACTTTGCCGATTTCCCTGCTAAATCCTCCCGTCCATAATCATCGGGAAAAGAGGTGGGTACTTCTTTGGTTTCCCCTGGATTCATCCCCACAATTCCTTCGACAATATTGGGGATTGGGGCATTTTCTTCCAATTCGATCTGAAAGTCATTCGCCTCTCCCACTGGAGACTCGGCTTCTCCTTCCTCTTCAGGGACTAGTACTGCCTGATAATCAACTGTTGCTACATCTCCCATCTGGGCTGGACGGGATTCTACGGGAATGAGGGTGGCTAGCTTGACGCGACGTTCTTGGAGAAACTTATCTACCCCATCCGGATCCGGTGTCGTTTCTTCCACTTTGACACTAATATTGCTGTAGTCTCCCAACTTAACTTCCGGGGGCACATCCACTGAAGCTGAGATGGTGATGGGTTCCCCTGGCTGAAACTGACTGACTAATGCCTCAAAGGGGGAAATTAACTTGTAGTTTCCTAGTGCCTCAATAGTTTCTTGCGCGATCGCATCCTTGATTCCATTTTGGACTAAATCTTCTACTGCCGATTCTTTGATCCTTTGCGCACCCAACCGCTGTAGTAAGATCTGACGCGGTACTTTTCCTTTACGAAACCCAGGAATATTAACTGAACGGGTCAGATTTTGCACCACCTGTTCGTATACTTTTCTAGTCGTTTCAGCAGGGATTTCAATTTCCAGACCTATCTGACTCTTCGGGAGCTTTTCCTGAGTAACTTTCATTGACGCTTTTTTTGAAGACAACTGAATAGAGCTTTATGAGCTTGTGGGAGCGACGATCCTTCAACATATTTCCTCATCTTAAGGCTTTTGTCGAGCTGAATCCCGATCCCTTATGGTATAATAGTTGTAACCCTATTAAACATAACCTTTTAGTCCTTCTAACCTCATGAGACGCTAGAGAGGAACCCAATTGCTATGGTGGGGCTTCCCTCTCCGATCATAGTACATCAGGGAGCGGTTTGACAGAATCAGTGGATAGTTAAGATCGAGCTTGGGATGGCTGAATCCTGAATTGAGACGAGAAGCACTCAGTCTGGGAACTCAATCTCGCCAACAGAGGCAGTCGGGAAAGTTCAAAGGGAAAGTCCAAAGGGATGGGATCGGACTAGCCATCGCCTAGACCGCCAAGCCGTGACCCATTTAAACTGTATATTGTCAAAAAGGCTAAATCAGCGAAAATTCTTTTCTGTTCGTCGTTCCTCGTTCCCTATCTCTAGTCTAAATTCTAGATCCAGACCAGTAAGTCGTTTGATTAAAAAATTAAGATAGCAAGCCTACATAGACGTATCGCTAAAATCGGCTTAGATACAGTTTGTTCAGTAAATTGGAGGAAAATCTTTGAAAAGTCAAGTCCGTGTCGCTATCTTGGGTGCAACAGGCGCAGTCGGAACAGAGTTATTAGAATTACTAGATAGTCGAAACTTCCCTCTTGCCGAACTTAAGCTTTTGGCTTCATCTCGTTCCGCAGGACGTACCCTCCCCTTCCGAGGCGAACAATTGCCAGTGACGGCAGTAGGAGAGGATTCCTTTAAAAATATAGATATAGTTTTAGCATCGGCAGGGGGCAGCACATCAAAAGCTTGGGCAGCGAAAGCAGTGGAGAGTGGCGCGGTAGTAATTGACAACTCTAGCGCCTTCCGGATGAACCCTGAAGTACCTTTAGTGGTTCCCGAAGTCAATCCAGAAGCCGCCACAACTCATCAAGGAATTATTGCCAATCCCAACTGCACGACAATTTTAATGGCAATGGCAGTATGGCCTCTTCATCAAGTCCAACCAGTCAAACGTATCATCGCTTCTACCTATCAATCCGCTAGCGGTGCTGGATTCCAAGCCATGGAGGAACTGAAAATCCAAGCCCAAGCAATTTTAAATGGCGAAACCCCACCTACCAAAAGTTTTCCCTATCCCCTCGCATTTAATCTCTTCCCCCACAATACAGCCATTAACGATCTAGGGTATTGTGAGGAAGAAATGAAAATGGTCAACGAAACCCGCAAGATTTTTAATGCGCCAGAAATTAGTATTAGCGCCACCTGTGTACGGGTTCCAGTACTCCGCGCCCACTCAGAAGCGATTAATCTAGAATTTAGTCAACCATTTCCAGTCGCCAAGGCAAGAGAAATTATCGCCAATGCCCCCGGAGTAAAATTAGTGGAAGATTGGCAAGCAAATTACTTCCCTATGCCCATTGACGCAACCGGGAAAGATGAAGTATTAGTAGGACGAATTCGCCAAGATATTTCTCACCAATCCGGATTAGAACTGTGGTTATGTGGAGATCAAATTCGGAAAGGAGCAGCATTAAACGCAGTCCAAATAGCAGAGTTATTAGTTGGTATTTAGTTATTGCTTATGGGTTGTTGGTTGTTAGTAAGAAAGAACAAAAAACCAACAAAGAAGAACAAATTAGTTATGGGTTGTTGGTTGTTAGTAAGAAAGAACAAAAAGCAAAAAGGAGGAAAAAAAAGGGTGACCGATTTTGGACGTGTATTAACGGCAATGATTACGCCGTTCAACCCAGATGGTAGTGTAAATTATGAAGTTGCCGAAAAATTAGCCGCTCACTTAGCTGACAATGGTACAGATACCGTAGTCGTCTGCGGGACAACAGGAGAATCTCCGGTATTGACATGGGAAGAAGAGTATAATTTATTTCAGGTAGTCCAGAAAGCAGTAGCCGGAAAAGCCAAAGTAATGGCAGGAACAGGGTCAAATTCGACAGCGGAAGCGATCGCAGCCAGCCAAAAAGCAGCTAAACTAGGACTAGATGGGTCATTACAAGTTGTGCCCTATTACAACAAACCACCCCAAGCCGGATTGTACGAACATTTTGGTGCGATCGCCAAATCTTGTCCCGATCTGCCCATAATGCTCTACAATGTACCCAGTCGTACCAGTCAAAACCTCCAACCAGAGACAGTAGCTCGCCTAGCAGAAATTCCCAATATCGTAGCGATTAAAGAAGCTAGCGGTAACTTTGAACAAGTCAGCCAAGTACGACGGCTAACACCACCAGAGTTTGCCATCTATTCCGGCGATGACTCCTTTACTCTGGCAATTATGGCATTAGGAGGAGCAGGCGTAGTTAGTGTTGCTTCTCATCTAGTTGGGAATAACATCCAAGAAATGATTCAAGCCTTCCAATCTGGAAAAACTACCCTAGCCAGAGAAATTCATCTCAAATTTTTACCCCTATTTAAAGTATTGTTTTGTACCACCAATCCGATTCCGGTAAAAGCAGCACTAAAGCTTCAAGGGTGGCATGTAGGCTCCCCGCGTTTGCCCCTATGCGATATCCCACCAGAATTAGAACAACAATTAAAGTCAACTCTCCTGGAGTTGTCTCTGATTTAAAGAAGTACGGATATTACGACATCGATCTAATTCAAAAATCAAAAGTCAAAAGTCAAAATGGAAACAGTTCCCACCAGATCGCGTCCTCTTAGATACTCATCCTTACAGTACAACAGTGGAATAGTTTGAGAATATAGCAACCGCCCGTGTTAAGACATTCTCAATTCCTCACACCCTTGATTAGACAGCTTTCTTCTCGAGCCAAGAGCCAAGACTCCCTCGTTATATTTTGACGGGAAGCGATCTGAATTGGTGGTGATTGTTCAGGATATCCTAACAGGAGAATGGCACTCCTATACCTGGTGCTATACAAACAATCAATCGCACAGCCATAGATAGTGTCAAATCCTCAATTTCAAATCTCTAATAGATAGTATAAAGAGAGCTATGATATAAATAGTAACGACGACAAAAAAGAAAAAATAAGATTTTTAGCTATAATCGTGCTAAAAATCATCCCCTAATTGAGAGGATTGGCGGGAATTATTATAGAGGGAAAGCAATTTGGTCAAATATAGGTTTTGTCGGGGACTAAAAGTGCGACAATCCCGATATTTTCACCGATAAACTCCCCAACCAGCGCCAACTCAAACCCCCTACCTAGCTCAATTACTTTCCTGTTATATTGGACTTCTCCAAAAAATAGTTTAAAACCCTTACCCTGTCTGGAGGAAAACCTAATTTCTGGAGAAGTCTATTGAGAAAGTCAGAGATTGTCGATGTTGTTCATCTCAATCTTAAATCTGCTGTAGTCAAAATATTTATAGTAACTGAGAGTGAAAAAATTAAAAATTATCCAGAATGTTCCGGATCTCATGTACCATAAAACAAATAAAGTTCGTTCTCATTCAGTTGAAATATGCTATAGTTATCTGTAATATTGATATCACTTAGTTACCAGGCATTTCTCGCGAGAAATAAAAGTTACCAATTCAAAAATACCCAGGATAAAAAGCAAGCTAAATTTTGTAGTTTTTTGCTCTGTAACCGATGTTAAACCAACTACCTCAAAGGAGGAAAATGACCAACCAAACAACCAAACCAACCCTGAAAATTATCCCCCTCGGCGGACTCCATGAAATTGGTAAAAATACCTGTATCTTTGAATTTAACGATGAGATTATTCTCCTCGATGCGGGACTTGCCTTTCCTAACGATGAAATGCACGGGATTAATATAGTCCTACCAGATATGACCTATCTGCAGGAAAATCGGCATAAAATTAAGGGTATGATTGTTACCCATGGTCATGAAGATCATATCGGCGGACTTCCTTATCACCTGAAACAATTCGATATTCCCGTAATTTATGGTCCGAGATTAGCCATGCTGCTACTCCAAGGAAAACTGGAAGAAGCAGGTGTCGCAGACAGGACAAAATTACATGCAGTAATGCCCCGGCAGATGGTGCGAATTGGTGACAACTTTATGGTGGAATATATTCGCAATACCCATTCTATTGCTGATAGCTTCACCGTTGCTATTCATACTCCCATTGGCGTAGTTATCCATACAGGAGATTTTAAAGTAGATCATACTCCAGTAGATGGAGAATTCTTCGATTTTCAAAGACTAGCAGAACATGGTGAAAAAGGAGTCCTCTGCCTTCTGAGCGATTCTACTAACGCCGAAGTTCCCGGACACACGCCATCAGAACGTTCAGTATATCCCAATCTGGATCGCATTTTCCATCAAGCACCTGGACGGATTATGGTAACTACCTTTGCTTCATCCGTCCATCGACTGCAAATAATTCTGGAATTAGCCCAAAAACATAACCGGATTGTATCCGTAGTTGGTCGTTCCATGCTCAACGTCATCGCCCATGCCCGGAATCTAGGCTATATTAAATGTCCAGATGACTTATTTGAGCCATTACATGCCGTTAATCATTTACCACCAGAAAAAGTGGTAATTCTCACTACTGGCTCCCAAGGGGAACCTATGGCAGCATTAACGCGAATTGCTAACGGGGAACATCGCCAACTGAGAATTAGAAAAGGTGACACTGTAGTTTTCTCCGCTAACCCAATTCCCGGAAATACGATCGCAGTTGTCAATACAATTGATAAATTAATGATGTTAGGCGCTAACGTCATTTACGGAAGAGATAAAGGTATCCACGTTTCCGGACATGGGGCACAAGAAGATCAAAAACTGATGCTAGCATTAACCAAACCGAAATTCTTCATGCCCGTTCACGGCGAACATCGGATGCTAGTCCAACATGCCAAAATGTCCCATACTATGGGCATCCCTCCAGAAAATACCATTGTTACCAACAATGGGGATATTGTGGAATTATCAGAAGATGGTATTGCCATTGTCGGGAAAGTACCTTCTGGAATTGAGTTAGTTGATAATAGCGGTATCGTTCATCATCAGGTGATGAAAGAAAGACAGCAAATGGCAGATGATGGGGTAATTACTGTCGCTGCTGCTGTTAGCTTAGAGGGCAAATTGTTAGCCAAACCAGAAATTCATCTCCGGGGTGTGGTTTCTACAGTAGATAAATCCTTGCTACATCAATTGGCAATCAAAACCATCGAAAGAACATTACGGGATCGCTGGACGGATTTTGTCAAATCCTTTGACAGAGAACAAACTGAGATTGATTGGGTAGGTTTACAAACCCAAATTGAAGGAGATTTAGAAAGATTAACCAGACGGGAACTTCGCAGTCGCCCCATGGTAGTTTTCCTCCTCCAAAATCAAGAGGCAACTTCAATTAAATCAGTGGAATCTGTACCATCAGTCGAACCTGTTAAATCAGTTGCACCTGTGGGAAGGAGACGTACTCGTACAACAGCTAAGGCAGCTTCTTAGAAGGTGTTTCTTGTACCTATCCTTAAGCTATCTTTAGTTTAAGGATAGGGTGAAGCTTTTGGAGATACCAGATATTTGTTTTTTAATACTAATTTCCTCAAATAGCGCTATACATTAACCCCCCTAACCCCCCTTATTAAGGCAGGGCTGTTTCAAGAA
>DOIX01000092.1:14584-15775 GCA_003511885.1 Cyanobacteria bacterium UBA11153 | reverse complement strand
TAAATGCGCAGCAGCTTAGTAGCACTAGATTCAGCCAAAGTGCATTTTCCTGAATTTAATCGTTATTACATTTACTCACATAATTAGTTAAGCCGAAAAATTGTGATACTTATGAAGTCAGAACAAGAACAGCAATGGCTGGAGGATTTTGTAGATCAGTCCAAAGATAATCTATATAGAATTGAACAAGGTTTGCTGCATCTTCAAGGTGTAAAAAATCTGGACTTACTATATCAGATACTCCGTGACGTTCACTCGGTTAAGGAAGGGGCAGCCATACTAGGTCTCAAAAGTATTGAAAGAATAGCCCATGATTTACAACATAGCCTCGAAATTATGAGAGATTCTTCAATTGCAGTAGATAGGAAATTAGAGTCACTATTATTACAGGTTTTTGATGCCTTATGTTTATTATTTAATAAAATAGAGGAACCATTTGGACTAAGAAAAGATATAGAAAATAAGATAATTGTAGATACGGAACCAATAGTGGAAGAACTTAAACTTTACTTAAATTCTCTGAGCGATACCCTTGTGCCATTTGCAGAAATAGAACAAATATTTCCCCTCAAATCGGCAGTGCAAAAAGCAGCCTCTGACTATGGTAAACAAGTCGAGGTAATTGTTGAGGGTAAAGAAATCTTAATTTCTACATCCCTATTGAAAAACTTACCAAGGTTGTTGGCACACTTAATTAATAATGCCATCTCTCATGGCATAGAGATGCCAGAAGTACGGCAAAAAGCGGGTAAATCCCCAGTAGGTGAGATCTTAATCCGTGCCTTCAAGCAAGGAAACAAAACTGTAATCTCATTCGCCGATGATGGCGCGGGAATTGATGTTGAACGGGTAAAAATGAAGGCAATCTCTAAAGGTTTAATTACAATGTTCCAATCCCAAAGTTTTGCCCATGAAGATTTTTACGAACTCCTTTATCATCCTGATTTTAGTACCAGAGATGAGCGAGATTTGAGAGCTGGTACTGGATTTGGCCTGGATATAGTTCGCACAGAACTAAATAAAATTGGAGGCGTAATTAATACTTCTTCTATCCCCGGGAAGGGAACAAATTTTACTATTGTTTATCCCTAAATCATCAGAATATTACTCCCTAGTATCTATAGCAATCCTAAATCATTTATGGCAATGCCTGAAAACTGCGATCCTTTGGAAATCCCTGAGAATAACAAA
>DOIX01000092.1:12262-14391 GCA_003511885.1 Cyanobacteria bacterium UBA11153 | reverse complement strand
CAATGCCTGAAAACTGCGATCCTTTGGAAATCCCTGAGAATAACAAAAACTTATCACTTGACTTGAAAGAGAGCCATTTTTCTTGACTTATACAGCAAGCCCTAGTTAGGATTTGCTGTATAAATCTTTCTCCTTGACGGCAATTACCTACATCCTAGATAAAGTCGCATTTCGATAATAGTGACCCAAAATCTGCTGATAACCAGTCCCCTGTTGAGCTAAATTATGCGCTCCCCATTGACTCAAGCCCAATCCATGTCCAAAACCTCGACCATCAATTTGAAAAGTACCGCCTGTTTTCGATACAGTAAATAGCGTACTTCTCAATTCCAATACCCGACGCAAATCAGTACCACTAACTCGCTTTGATCCAGCACTACCTCGCACTAACATAGTAACAATTCGTCCATTAGGCGTTGTCCTTTCTGGTGTCATTGAACTAACTGTACCTACACCACCAATTCTCCGCCCAATTTCACTAGCAGAAAAAGTTTTTGTCCACTGGAAAACTGGTGCGCCCATATCGTAATCTGGCACTCCTCGCAGATAAGATAAAGCTTCTCCTTGCCAAATATCTTCCACATTTTCCGTATGTCCGCCAGAAGCAGAATGGAAAACAGCCAGAATTACCTTCCCGTTGTATGTCATTACCTCTCCAGCCGTAGCATTGGAGGCTTCTTGTGTAGTTTGCGCTTCCGATGCGACACCTTTGTAAACTTGCCATTTAGTTGTATCGCCAACATCATATATATCATTGCCTCCCGTTGCTTTTTTATGGAGTGCATAAGTACGGGCCGCAACGGCTTGAGCTTTAAGGGCTTCCATCGGCCAAGTTGGACTCATTTCTGCACCCAAAACGCTGTAGAGATATTGGTCTAAGTCAACGTGATTGACGGCAATTATACCTTTACCAGTTCCTACTAATCGGACGCGCCCCCGATACCAACCCGAACCAATCCACACAAATCCATTATCCTTTGGTTCAATCCAAAGAGAGCCGGAACGCCATTTTCCTAAAGTTACGCTACTTCCGCCAGATTGGGCATTAAAAGCACCTCTGGCAGATAATTCTCCTACAACATTACCCGCACTATCCCGAACAATCGCATTAGTTGAGCTTCCTACCTTTACTCGACTTACGCCATCTTCAATTGCCACTCGTAATTCTGTAGCGGCTTGAGCTGGTAAGATTAGGATTATCCACAACAAAAAAGAGAGCCACCAGTAGCGCCCTCCCATCTTTGCGATCTTAGATACTAGAGAAACGGCCAAACCTCTAGATGTCATTCTGAATACATTCCTCTAACTACAGGTACAATTGTTGAGAGCGATATATAAACTAGTTACTAGATTCCCTAGTTCAAGACGATTGAGCGACAATCCGGCTAACTCGATCTATTGTCGATCAATGATAATATATCTTGGCAAAATTGTTGATCGCAAGTTATCTTTTTATTAGACTTCTCCCGCAATTGGGGTTTTATCTAAACAGGATAAGGGTTTGAGATTAATTTTTGGATAAGTCTAATTTAAAAAGTTTTGAAGTGAAGTGTAATACTGTAAAAACTTGACTTAAGGTCATTAGCTCTCCTTTGGATTATTCTACCACGATCGCTGAAATGACGCAATATCGTTAATTATTCAAAATAATTCTCAATAATTTCCACGAAGTTAATAGGCTTTCAGCCTTCGGAAATTTATTAAGTTATATTACGAGACTTTTTTTTGCTGGTATAGCAACGGAAAGATGGATGTATACATAAATAGCATTATGAAAGAAGCGATCGCAATTTTGGGGAATTTTTTCTATTTTTCTGAGTTTCAACCGACTTTATCTATCATATAGCGAGGGACTATTGGATCGGGACTAGGGGCTAGGGAAGAAAGCTGTAAAATTATGGGTTGAGGAATTTAGAATGTCTTAACCGCCAACCTTTCAAATTGAGGCTATTTAGTAAATAAATAACCTCTTAAGTTTGATTTAAATAAACTTTAACTCAGATCTGGCATTAATGTCAGTAAGCTTGAAAAACCTAGGTTTTTGGTACTTCTGTCAACGAAATATCAAGGATTGTGGAACTTTATTGAGAACAGTGCAAGATTTGAGTTATAGCGCTACGCATTAAGGT
>DOIX01000092.1:0-11988 GCA_003511885.1 Cyanobacteria bacterium UBA11153 | reverse complement strand
AAACAACGTCCTAACGTGTCTTGCTAGTGCTATATATGGTACCTGAGAGGAATGACGATAGCCAAATACCGAATGATAGCAAGAGGTATAATCTGAAGTTATGAAGTAAAAAAAATAGTTTCCCCCTACACCCCCCTCCCCACTCCCCCCACTCCCTACTCCCCCTCATCCCAAAGGCATCCAATATGGGACAATGAAAAGCGTCAATAACGATTAATTATTTAGGTAAACAAAGTGAGTCCGACTGCCCAAGCGCCCATGACTAGCCGCCGCGTGGTATTTCCCTTCACAGCCATCGTTGGTCAAGAAGAAATGAAACTAGCCCTACTCCTTAACGTAATCGACCCGAAAATTGGCGGTGTCATGATTATGGGCGATCGCGGTACGGGAAAATCTACGACAATTCGGGCATTGGCTGACTTATTGCCAGAAATCGATGTGGTTGCTGATGACCCTTTCAATAGCGACCCCAATGACCCCGATTGGATGAAACCAGATAATGACCTACTAGAAACACGGCAAACAGTTAAGAAAAAAGTCCCGATGGTTGATTTGCCTCTGGGCGCAACAGAAGACCGAGTTTGCGGGACAATTGATATTGAGAAAGCTTTATCGGAAGGGGTAAAGGCTTTTGAACCGGGACTTTTGGCTAAGGCTAATCGCGGTATCCTTTATGTAGACGAGGTTAACCTTTTAGATGACCATTTAGTTGACGTATTACTGGATTCTGCTGCTAGTGGGTGGAATACTGTGGAAAGGGAAGGAATTTCTATTCGCCACCCCGCTCGCTTTGTTTTGGTTGGCTCCGGTAACCCAGAAGAAGGTGAATTACGTCCCCAACTTTTAGACCGTTTTGGAATGCACGCCGAAATCCGCACTGTTAGAGAACCTGCTTTAAGGGTAAAAATAGTAGAAGAACGGGGAGATTTTGACCAAAATCCGCTCGACTACATTCACAAGCATCAAATTCCCCAAGAAGCCTTACAGGAGCAGATAGTTTCCGCTCAAGAAAGATTACCTCATGTAGAAATGGATTACGATTTACGGGTAAAGATTTCGGAAGTTTGTTCCGAACTTGACGTAGATGGACTGCGAGGCGATATTGTAACTAATCGGGCAGCCCGCGCGATCGCAGCTTTGGAAGGACGTACTGAAGTTACCATTGATGATATCCGCCGTGTCATTGTCCTCTGTTTGCGTCACCGCCTTCGCAAAGATCCCTTGGAATCTATTGATTCCGGATATAAAGTAGATAAGGCATTTAGTCGCGTTTTTGGGTTAGAAAGCTCATCTATGGACAATTGACAATGAACAACGGACAATGGACAATTGTCCATTGTCAATGAACAGCCGGGGAATCTGAGTAACTATTAACTATCAACTATTAACTATCAACTGTCCACTGTCCACAGCTATATCAGTAACCATACGGAAAAAGTTTCAGTATAATCATACTATCAAGCAACCAATGGAGAAATAGGAAAATTTGACTTTTGAATGCGTGAATTGTGACTTTTCCTACCTCATCCCTTATGGATCAACCACTAATTGAATTAAAAGGAGTATCCAAATCATTTGGTGGTAACATTATCCTAGATGAAGTCGATCTCACTATTTATCGGGGCGAGGCTTTAGGAATTATTGGCCCTTCTGGTACAGGTAAATCTACGATTCTCCGGATTATTGCAGGCTTAACTCCATCAGATGCCGGGGAAATTTATATCCAGGGGGAAAAGCGTAAAGGTTTAATCGAAGATGCTGCAGATCCGATTGGGATTGGGATGGTATTCCAACAAGCAGCCTTATTCGATTCTCTCACAGTAGCAGAAAATGTCGGATTCTTACTCTACCAACACTCCAAACTATCTCACCACCAGATCAAAAAATTGGTAGAAGAAAAACTAGAAATGGTAGGATTACCAGGAATTAGCGATCGCTATCCTTCCCAATTATCTGGCGGAATGCGGAAGCGAGTGAGTTTCGCCCGCGCCATTATGTCTAATCCCGATAACCCCAAAGATAATCCAGAAGTGCTATTATACGATGAACCTACCGCTGGACTTGACCCTATCGCCTCTACTGTGATTGAGGATTTAGTAAGGCAGCTTCAAGCCATAGAAGGTGGTTGCAGCACCTACGTTATGGTTACCCATCAAGACAGCACCATTCGCCGTACTGCTGACCGAGTTGTCTTTCTCTACAAAGGCAAGGTACAGTGGCAAGGGCATGTTACAGAGATTGATACCACTGATAATCCTTTAGTACGACAATTTTTTAGCGCTAGTATCAATGGCCCTATTCAAGTTATCGGTTAGGATTAGTTATTAGTTGTTGGCTAATGGCTAATGGCTAATCGAAACCAAACAATTAGCAATTAGCCAACAAATGACTAGTGTGTGAGGAGAAAAAATGCGATCGCGAACCATTAGGGAAGGATCTGTGGGATTATTAATTCTGGTGGGATTATCGGCTTTTGTAGGATTAGTCCTCTGGATTCGAGGCTTTAAATGGGGCACTCGTACTTACCAATTTACCGTTACCTTTGCTGACGTTGCTGGGATGAAAGTGGGGGCAGGTGTAAGATATCGTGGTGTTGATGTGGGAAAAATTACGGAAATTCAAGCTACCACCAATGGAGTTGATGCCACAATTCAACTGGATGCACCAAATTTAGTCATCCCCCGCAATGTAAAAATTGAAGCAAATCAATCTGGTTTAATTGGAGAAACTTCAATTGATATTACCCCTCCAGAAAACCTTCCTTCTGGAATCCAAGGAGTTAATCCCCATAGCTCCCAATGCGATACTAAATTAGTAATTTGTCACAAAAATCGAGTCAATGGAGAGATTGGTGTCAGTTTCATTGAATTACTCCGTAACACCGATAAACTTACCAAAGTATACACCGATCCTGCCTTCTTCGATAATGTCAACTCCCTGACTAAAAATGCCTCACTAGCTGCCAGTGGCGTAGCCAAACTTACTGCTGAATTATCCCTCTTAACTCGCTCAGTACGACAACAAGTGGGAACATTTTCTACTGCCACTAACACTGTAACTGTTGCTGCTGCCCAAACAGCTAATCGCATTGGCAATACCGCTGATAAATTTGGCAATACTGCCGAAGAATTCGGCAAACTTGCTCAATCCAGTAATGAATTACTCACCAGCAATCAGGCAAATCTCAATAACACCCTCCAACAATTTAGCAAACTCGCTACATCAGCAAATCAAGTTTTAACCAAAAATCAAGATAACTTAAACACCCTTTTAACTGAGTTTACCAAACTGGCTGTCTCCACTAATGAACTAGTAGCTACAAATCGGGGAACCTTACAAAAAACCTTAACTAATATTAGCCAAAGTAGCGAACAATTAACTATCCTTGTTACCCGATTAGCCAATACAACTGAAAAAGTCGATGTTGCGAAAATAGTCGGTAACTTGGAAACCCTCTCTGCCAACGCTGCAGAAGCTTCTGCTAACTTACGCGATGTTACTGCTGCTGTCAATAATCCTACGAATTTTCTAGTATTACAGCAAACTTTGGATTCCGCCAGAGCCACTTTTGAAAATGTTCAAAAAATTACCGCAGATTTAGATGAGCTTACAGGAGATTCACAATTTAGACAAAATGTCAAGGACTTAGTTAATGGCTTAAGTAAACTAGTATCATCAACTGAGCAATTACAAGAGCAAATACAAGTAGCACAGCAATTAGAAACTGTTAATTCTGCCCTCAAAGAAGCTACCTCCCAAGCCACTGACTCAATCATACACACCCAATCCTCACCAACCATACCACACAAAAATTAACAATCCTCACCATTCATGTCAACCCTAATTAGGGTTTGCTGAAAAAGCCTACTTAGCGAATCTGGATGCTACACAGCTTACCTTATGAGAGTTTCACCCTTTGCTTCCTTTTCGGATACTCAGGGATTTCCCACAATCAGGCAAGGTTTTTGAACAAAAAGATTTAAAATCCTTGGACTTGGGAAAGCCAAAAATACTTGAAATCCTTGGCTGGCATACCTTCTGTCTTTATTCAGCAAGCCCTAATTAGGGCTTGCTGAATAAGTTTTTTGTTGGGAGATGGGAGAGAAACTTTTAAGATAGGTCTAGATAACTAGAAACTGTCAACTAGAAACTGTCAAATGTCAACTGTCAACTGTCAACTGCTAAGTCCAATCTTCTTGCTCTTCTCCCTTACTATTACGCTTATATACCCTACCCTCAGCATGAAGATTACGAGTTATCTCAAATAGCCTTTCCTCAGTTAATCCCCAACGCTGAAGCACAATATCCAAACTGCGTTGAATATTCCTAGCACCAGGAAAACCCCCATACCTAACTCTTAATCGAGCAATTTCCACTAAATTCTTCTCGGTATTAGATTCTTGTAACAATCTCTCCACAATCTCTAAATCCTTCTTCTCTTGTGGATGTTGTTGATCTTTATTTTCTATCTCTTTTGCCATTAATTAAACTCCTCAAAAGTCAAAATGGGGAATGGGAGATTTTTGAGATTATCTATATTCTTTTAGCAATTAGCCATTAGCCATTAGCCATTAGCCATTCTCTATCTGCCTCACCGCAGTTAAAGCCGAATAACTCACACCAGCAGTACCTTCCCCAGGATGAGTAGAATCTCCCACTAACCACAAATGGTTAATTGGGGTGCGGGTAGCAAAGCCAAAAGGACCAAATGTTGATATCCTTTGTCCAATCCCACCCACAATTCCGCGATCGCGCCCCGTATAATAAGCATAAGTCCGAGGTGTGGCTGTTTCTTGGTGGATAATCGTTTCCGAGCTTAGTTTAAAGTATTTCGCCAAATGGGCGATCGCATCTTGGGTATATTTTTCCTTTAATCTCTCATAATCAGCCTTTTCCCCCTGCCACCAGATTCGAGTATCGGTAAAGGAGGATGCAATAATTGTAGCCTGACCTTGTGGGGCACGACCATCTCCTGGTTTACTCACAGATACAAATAATGAGTTATTTTCCCCAATTTCCCCATTATAGTCATACATAAATTGAAGATGTGGCGGACAATTATCGGGAATCGCCCTTTCCTCTACTCCCAGGTAAATTACAAATGCCCCTGATGCTGGCGGTAATTTATCCACTCGATGTTGATAATCTTTAGGTGCTTTCTTTCCTAATAATTTAACTAAATTTTGCACGGTGACATTTGCTACTACTTCATCTGCCTCTTCTCTCCAAACTTCCCCTGTTTTCAGATTCTTAATTCTCACACTAGTCGCCCTATTGTCGGAAATTTCAATATCTTCTACAGCGTGACGCATTAAAATCTTACCACCCCATTTTGCCAAACCTTCTTCTAACCGATTACTTAATTCCTGCATACTGCCCTGAAGGTGATACAATCCCAGCGGTGCTTGAGATACTCCTAGGGCTGTTGCGGCGTAAAGTAAAGCGGTTTCATCGGCATTTACCTGGGAATATAGTTTTAATTGTAAATCCAGAAATGTTCTCAATCTTTTATTCTCATACAATCCATATAATCGCAGCACATCCCCTACTGTAGCGAAAGTAAAGGGTACTGTAATTAAAGTATCGGGACGAATTGCCCCCACTAATTGCCCTAAATCCCACAAATTAGTTGGCGGTAATATAGGATCCCGGGATTGGAATTCCCAGCTAACCTTAAATAAGGTTGACATTAACTGCCAAAATCCTTCGCTACCTGGAAATTGTCTCTGTCTTTCTTTTTGCCATTTTTGGGGATCTCGCCAAACATTAATTGCTTCCTTTTCTCCAGGTAAATATACTGCACAAGCTGGATCGCAATATGTAGCTTTGGGTACTTCTATTTCTAATTCATCAAAAATCCTTTTGTGAATCCCTCCCTCTTCTAATCCTGCTACCTGAGTAGCACCGACATCGAAGGTAAATCCTCTCCTTTTAAATGTAGATGCACATCCTCCCGGTACTAAGGCTTGGTCTAATACTAATACTTGATATCCCCGACGAGCCAAAAGTGCCCCTGCCGTTAATCCGCCGATTCCTGCCCCAATTACGATTATTTTACGGCTTTTGTCCTTCACAGTGCGATCGCTTACCATTTAACTGCTTTACATTTCTTTACAGAAACTATCATAAGAAAAGTGTGGGAAGTTTGGAAACCCCGTCTTTTCAAAGCGGGGTGGAAAAACGACTCAAGCGGTTTTAACCGCCTACAACTTTCCGGATCTACGACAACTTTCGCTGTAGAATAGGATATGTAGCGAAAGTTGTTTTATGTACCTGACTCAAAAGAACCAAATTCGGGTTCTACCGTACTTAGTGTGCCAATCTATTACAAAATAATTATTGAAGCCATGGTCCAGTAAGAATACTTGGCAAAGGATAAGTCAAAAATAGCCTTTTTTTGAGCAAGTTTAGGTATAATTGATTTTTTAACTATTTAAACTAATATTTTAGCACACTAAGTACGGTAGACCCAGAATCCCCGCGTCAAGAGACCGGGGAGTGTCAAATTACAGAATTCCTCAGCTACTATATGAGCTACTATATGCTCAAAGATGCTATCTCGCAGTTTTTATCGGTCATAATGGCGATCGCACACAATTTTATCTTAGCCCAAGTCCCTACTGAGCAACTGGTTGTTAATGGCATCGCTTTAGGCTCGATTATTGCCTTAGCCGCGATTGGCTTAACTCTGACTTATGGGATTTTGCGCCTTTCTAACTTTGCCCACGGTGATTTTATGACTTTGGGCGCTTATTTGACTTGGTTAGCGAATATCAGTGGCCTGAATATCCTGATGGCGATGATTCTCGGTGCTGTGGGTACTGTCTTGGCAATGCTATTATCTGAGCTATGGCTCTGGCAGCCGATGCGGAATGCCCGTGCTACCTCGACTAGTCTGATTATTATCTCGATTGGGCTGGCTTTGTTCCTCCGCAATGGGATTATTTTTATTTGGGGGGGTAGTAATCAGTCTTATAATTTGCCCGTTGTCCCGGCTATTGATGTGATGGGGGTAAAGGTGGCTTATTACCGCATCGTGGTGGTGGTGATGGCTCTAGTGGCGATCGCGCTCTTGCACTTTTTACTCCAAAATACCAAAATCGGTAAGGCTATGCGTGCTGTGGCAGACAATGTTGATTTGGCTCGCGTATCCGGGATTAATGTGGAGCAGGTGGTAATCTGGACTTGGGTGATTACTGGTACTTTGACGGCTTTGGGTGGTTCGATGTATGGTTTAATTACTGCTGTTCGTCCGAATATGGGTTGGTTTTTGATTTTGCCAATGTTTGCTTCGGTGATTCTCGGCGGTATCGGGAATCCTTATGGGGCTATCCTGGGTGCGGTGATTATTGGTTTGGCCCAAGAGTTAAGCGTACCTTGGTTGGGATCGGAGTATAAGTTGGCTGTGGCTTTGGTTGTTATGGTTTTAGTCTTGTTAATTCGTCCTCAAGGTTTATTTCGAGGAACCATTTGATAGTTGATAGTTGACAGTTGACAGTTGATAGTTGACAGTTGACAGTTGATAGTTGACAGTTGATCCCACATTCCGCAGATCGCGATGTAATACGTGATGATTACGCTATTGAGGTAGCAATAAAATCAACAAAATTACAATATTCTCAGTAAAAATACTGATCTTTAGTCAAGATCGACGTATTACTTGACATGCTACAAACTGAAGTGCGGAATGTGGGGTTGATGGTTGATAGTTACTCAGATTTCCTTCCTGTCAACTGTCCACTGTCAACTGTCCACTGTCCACTGTCCAGCATGATAAGAACTACGAACTAAAGGACCAGAGCGGATGTGAGTAAAACCGATATCTTGTGCGATCGCGCCTAATTCGGTAAATTCTGCTGGTGTCCAATATTTTACCACTGGGAGATGTGCTAAAGACGGACGCATGTATTGACCGAGAGTGATGCGATCGCACTTAGCTTGGCGTAAGTCTAACATTGCTTCGACAATCTCATCTTGGCTTTCCCCATGTCCCAACATCAATCCCGATTTGGTGGGAATTTCTGGGTTAAGGCTTTTAACTATTCTCAGTACATCCAAAGATTGTTCGTATTTTGCACCCCGACGGACTTTTCCTTGCAGTCGTCGTACTGTTTCGATATTATGGTTGTAACAAGCTGGATTAGCTGCCACTACTGTCGCTATTCGCTCGTACTGTAACTCCGCTGTAGATTTATCCGCACTTTTCCCTCCCCAAAAATCAGGAGTTAACACCTCTATCTCAGTTTCCGGATTTTCTTCCCCAATTGCCGCCATCGTCTTGACAAACCAACTCGCACCGCCATCGGGTAAATCATCTCTCGCTACAGAAGTCAAGACTACATAGCGCAAACCTAATAATTTTACCGCTTCAGCTACTTTGGCTGGTTCCTCTGGATCCAAGGGCAGAGGAGAATGACCTTTATCTACTTGACAAAAAGCACAAGCTCTAGTACATGTCGGTCCCATCAATAAAAAAGTTGCCGTCTGGTTAGCATAGCATTCGCCTCGGTTGGGGCAGCGCCCTTCTTCACAAATAGTATGAATTTGCCTAGCCCTAATAATTTGCTGTACGGTTGAGATATCGCTAGCCTTACCAATGGGGCGGCGCAACCAAGGAGGTAGGGCAGAAATTTCCCCGCGCCAAATTGCGCGATGGCTCTGACGGGCTATCCCATCGGGATCGGATGTGGCAGATTTATTGGTATGAAAAGACAAATCCATAAAATTTTGTTAGGTTATCGATAATCCCAGTATTCTGGACAAATGTTAACCTATCTGATGGGGAAGCGATCGGTTCGCTTGACAAGAGAGAGCCGACAATAATGCTATTATCATCTTTTTGTGGGGATCTAGGCGATTGGATTAATCCAGAATCAGGCACAGAGATTGCTCTCAATCTCAATCTGAATAGGAGCGATAATTCAGGGTATTGGTCATCACTTGTATCTCCATTAACAAACAAGCTAGACTTTGGATGGTAATGGGGCAATAGTGGCACTGGGCTTAAGGCATAGATTCACAGAAAACCTCGTTGTTCAACCCACGTCAGCGCAGTCGTGGGCAGTTTGGATAACTTCCTTCTCGCTATGGCAGAATACCTAATTATTTAACTACAAAGACACTAAGGACACGAAGTAAGAGAAATAAGCAGTGGGTAATATTCTAGCGGGATGGGAGTAACTTATCGGTAGCTCAAAGAGCGAACATCCATCTCAAGTAAGTAATAGTTGTCTGAAACTATTAAAATTTTTCTCTCAATCACCTTGACAAAGGAGTAAGTTGTGGCAAGTCAAAAAATCCTGGTAATTGATGACAGCAGAGTAATTCGATCGAGAGTTAAAGAAATGTTACCTGCCAACTGTGAAATTTTAGAAGCTAAGGATGGCATTGAAGGACTCAATTTAATTCGACAAGCACGTCCTAATCTAATTATGTTAGATTTCCTCCTTCCGAAAAAGAGTGGTTGGGAAGTATTTCAGGAAATTCAAAGTAGTGGGGAACTTCAAGCCACCCCTTTAGTATTAATGTCTGGACGAAGGGAAGAAGTAACGGAGAAAATACCAGAGCCTTTTGAGTATTTTTCTTTTGTGGAAAAACCCTTTGAAAAGAAAGAGCTGATGGATGCGATTAAAGATGCGATGGGCAAGGCGAAAAAACGCCCCCTAGTATCCCCCCCATCCAAAGAAGTGCTACCGCATAGTGAGCCATCTGGTACTTCAGCCGCAGAAATTAAAGCTCTTAACGAAAAAGTCGAAAAAATGCAGGCTGAAATTGATACCTTAAAGAAACAAGTAGCGCAGATGATGAATTTCATCAAACAGAAATTCAAGTAGTTTGGCAGCAGGGGGGATCGAGTCAAAAGTCATATTATGTCCGTTTAATTAGGGTTTGCGGAAAAAGTCTTTTCGTGAGGGGAGGGTGTGGGGTGTGGGGATTTGAAGAGTTTTCTTGAAGGCAATTTTACCATTTAAGTTAAAAAGTCCATGAATTTTCAGGGGTGTAACTCTTATTCCTGGTACTTTTCTCTAACTCAATCAGCGCTCGAAGTGGCATTGCTGTCAAGGTTTCCGACTTATACCGCAAACCCTAATTACCCATAGTTAGGACTAATGCTCTCACAGAGAGATACTCCTGATGCAGAGAGTTTTAATTACGGGTGATTTGCCGGACATCACATCAAGTCAAAAGTCAAAATGGGAAATAGGAAATCAGATTTTTGAACTCTCCACGCTTTGAAAAACGCGCGTACAGAGAATACTGTGAGTATGGGCGTTAGCGAAGCTTTGTGCAGCCCAGCATTCGGACAACAAATCTTGGGTTGGAGGCATAAATTATCGCCCGAATGCTTCGCCTCTAGAACTTAAATTTCTGCCATGGCGCGTTCAATTAAACAACGGGCTACTGTTTGAATGCCTGTATGTTCGTAATAATTGGTTGCCATATCGAGGAAAGCGGCAAGATAGTCTAACTTATCATCGGCAATTTCGACAAAGTTTTGCAAATTCCTGACAACACCTTGAGGATTCAAACCCCTTGAACTTACCAAATTTCCCATCCAACCTTGTACCGAGCCAAAGGTTTGACCGATAAAATCGAGTTTACCTGCGGAATTGCCACCTGGAATCAAACTACTGATTTTTTTAAAGGTATCGTTTTGTTCGAGACTAGAAGGATTAAGTCCAGCCAGGGTTGACGAAGCCTTTTGGATAAAATCAGGACCGAGAGGAATTAGACCATCAAAACAAACCAATCCTGCCATCCGGATGGCAGATTCTTTGCTGTAGTTAGCGAGGGATTGAATAAAATCGCCGATACTATCGCCAGGGATACCATTAATTTGACAGAAGGCAACTAACTCGACAACAACTTTCAAACATAAATCGATAGTTTGAACGGTATCCGCTTTAGGAGTAAGTTGGTTAAGAAAACCGAGAAAAGAAACCTTCTCCCCGATTTTATTAGCCAAAGCAGCAGCACCAATGGCTGCATCAGCACTATCGATAGTTTGAAATAACCAGACAGCTCGTTGATATCCTTGAGACTGGTCATTATACAACCACAGGGCACGTTCGCTAATCTGCTGTATTAATCCAGGATCGTCTTCCCCTGTCACCGCCGTGACAGTATTCTTAAATCCCACTAAATTCTGCCATTCACCAGGAGCAACAAAATCTAGCGATCGCAAAGCTGATATAGTTATCCCACTTGTGGGTAATTCATCTACCAGTTGAACTATTGATTTACTCATGGTTTTTTGTTCTTGGTTGTTGTTTTTTTGTTATTTCAATTGTGCCAAACCGCTGAGGTTAAACTTTTGTAACCAAGATTCGCGATCGCTCGGTGTTAGTGTCGTAGACTGAACGGTAACCTGATAGCGATTTCCGACTAAAATTGCGCTTTGAGTTTTACCTACCTCTACGGCTGGATAACCTGCCACTGTTTTGGTACTGGATTGGTATTTTTTCGCTGCAGTTGGGTTACTGGCTAAATCGCTAATCGAGAGGGTAGCGACATCTTTCCCTCCTTCCTGTAACTTAGCTTGAGCAAATCCAGTTTTCTCCTGAGCGAAAATGCTCTTGTAGTTGCCGCTATTAGCAGGGAAGAATTTGTTAAATGCACCTCCCGCAACAGCTTTACCTGTAGTAACCGTAGTTGATGTATTCTTGTTAGGAGTTACCGAGGTAGTTGGCGGGGTTGTGGTTGAAGCTGGCGGTGTCTTAGGAGGGGCAGCACAAGCAGTAGTGAAGATCAACAATAGCGACAGGGATAAAGCTGCCAGAATTTTACTGACTTTTAACATAACCTTTCTCCTCAATCTCAGATTAATACATCTTTATAGCAGTGGACAGTTGACAGTTGACAATTATAACAGTTGACAGTTGACAATGGACAGTTGACAATTACTGGATGGAAATCAAACTGTTTACTCAGGGAGGATTCCGCTTCTCTTCATGATGTTATTGATGCCTTAACCGATGTGGCGGTTAC
>DOIX01000037.1:5434-5934 GCA_003511885.1 Cyanobacteria bacterium UBA11153 | reverse complement strand
ATTAGAGGCGTACCGATCGCTTTCCTTCTCTAATTCGGGAAATCTAGCGTATCTCGTCTCAGAAAACCACCACATTTAGCGTTATTATTATTTAATAACTGTTTAACTAATTAATAATGTTGTTGACTTTGACCAATTATGAATTTTTGTAACATAGGGTGAAAACTCCTAAATCGCAAAGGCTCACGGCAAGCTAGGCTACGCCACGCTTCGCTAACGCTAACATCCACCTGAGTCAAGCAAGGTGGCAAAGAGCTTCTATGATGTTTTGGTAGGGACTAGAGAGTGCGATTCCAAGCACCATTTATAGCAGTGGACAGTTGATAGTGGATAGTTGATAGTTATTTGATGTTCATCAAACCGTTTATTCAGGAAGGCTGATTGCTTCTCTTCATGACGTTATTGATGTCTTAAGCAATGTGGCAGTTGTTATAAATTAATAAAGTATTCGGAAACACTTAAACTATCAACTACCAACTATCAACTATCAACTACCAACT
>DOIX01000037.1:0-5216 GCA_003511885.1 Cyanobacteria bacterium UBA11153 | reverse complement strand
CAACTACCAACTATCAACTATCAACTATAGCAATCCTAAATGAGTCGTAACAAGTGAGAGGTCTGAAACCCATGTATAGTAAGGATCGCGATCATATAAAATTGACACAACTGATTTAGGATTGCTATATCAACTATCAACTCTAATCACCGACAGCATTAAGAAGTACTTCAGATAGACTCATATCCGCCATATCGTCCAAAGTAATTGTGTCAACGATATCAAATTTTGCGCCAACTCCTTGAAGTTCATCATCTAAAGCTTTGAGAAACCGAGTCGCGCCAGGATCCCCACCCACTTGAATCATGGAAATGGCTAATTCTTCATCTCTGTCCATTTGCCGGGATGCTTCAATAATGACTTTCATGACAGCTTTGCGATCGTCGGGTTCGCCATCTGTTACTACTAAAATAGTTTCACCATTAGGTTTAGTTTGTCCGGCAGTTTTACGCTTAAAGTATTGATCTGTGGCATCCTTTAATACACCAGCTAAATTAGTAGTACCTGCGGGATCGTTTTCTTGAAAAATTTGAGCGACTGTGGCAGAGGTGACGTTTTCATAGCGTCTGTGACGACTGGAAAATAGATAAACGGTGATGCCATCGGGGTCAAATTGTTCGCATTTTCTGGCTAAGGCAAGTGTTGATTCTTCGGCAGCTTCCCAGCGACTTCTGCCACCTGCTTGATCTGGGGTGGACATGCTGCCACTTTTATCGATAATTAGTGTATAGTCTCTGTCTTTCATTGTTTTTTGTTTCCTGTATTTAATAGTGGGAATTTGGTAGCGGATGGGTTATTGCTAGGGAGGAGGGTTGATGGGATATAAGGGATGCGATCGCGAATTGTTGCTTGATGTCCCCATTCCCCACTTCCCCATCCCTAATCATGAATGGCGTTAAGCAAGACTTCGGAAATGCTCATATCTGCCATATCGTCTAAGGTAATCGTATCAACAATATCAAACTTGGCTCCAGCTCCTTGAAGTTCATCGTCTAAGGCTTTGAGAAACCGAGTCGCACCGGAATCACTCCCTACTTGAATGAGAGAAATAGCTAATTCTTCGTCTCTATCTAGCTGTCGGGATGCTTCGATAATAACTTTCATCACAGCTTTGCGATCGTCTGGTTCGCCATCGGTAATAATTAAAATTGTTTCTCCGTCAGATTTTGCTTGTCCTCCTGCCTTGCGCTGAAAATAGTTATCTGTGGCATCTTTTAATACGCTAGCAAGATCGGTACGTCCCATGGGGTCATTTTCTTGAAATATTTGGGTTACTCTATCTGAAGTAACATTATTGTAACGTCTGAAGCGGCTGGAAAATAGGTAAACTGTGATGCCATCAGGGTCAAGCTGTTCGCATTTTCTGGCTAGTGCTAAGGTAGATTCTTCAGCAATTTCCCAGCGACTTTTGCCGCCCGGTTGATCTGGCGTTGACATGCTGCCACTTTTATCGATGATTAAGGTATAGTCTCGGTTATCCATTGTTTAAGCTCCTATTTATCTCGATCTAAAACCACTGTTTCTAGTATATATGTGGAAATTTACACTGATTGTTAAATAGCTATTACTATACAAGAGATATCTGAGTTATTGGCTAAATGTTATGATTTTTTACGATTTAGTAATTGGGGCTGGCGAGCGCTGTGCGGGTGCGTTGTGCCATCGCAATTTTAATCAAAAGTGATGGAAAGGATTGAAAAACAATCGTCACAGCCATTTCTGACACCTGCCTCCGATCGCAAATGCTGGGGAATGGTGGGAATCGGGATGGGGATGTTCCTGTTTTCCTTGGATATCCATTTTGTCTCCTGCCCTCAATTTTAATAGTAGCGATAATTTTGGCAGGAGTCTTGTGGTGGTGAGAACAAAGAAAAGTGTTATAGGAGTACGCGAGTGGTCTGGTTATAAATTTTCTTATTTCGCTTTTCCAACCCCCGTTATTGTTATTCCATTTTTTTTCTCCCCTGTTCAAGAACTTTTTTGGATAAAGGGGGTAAATAACCCGAAATTGGTATGACTTATTCAGCAGGGAGTTTGCCCCTCATCCTCAAGCCCCTCACCCTGAAAATAAATTAATTTACATAACTTTACAAAATAGCGAAGGCTGAAAGTGCCTTAACTTCGTTAAATTTATTAAAAATAATTCTTAATAATTAACGAGATTGCGTTGTTTCAGCGATCGTGGTAGAATAATCCAAAGGCGGGCTAATAACTTTTAGCAAGTTTTATATGGTATTGCAAAGCATTTCAACATTTTATAACTTATTTTTCAAATAAATGTAACCATAGACTAAGTTTGCCCAACTTTATAAACAAGCAGATGGAAACTATAAATTTAAAAATTTCCGATCAAACCCTGAGAGATGGAGAACAACAAGCAGGAGTATTCTTTGCTAGCGAAACAAAAAGAGACCTAGCCCACTTAATCGCTAAAAACAGAGGTAAACTCAATTGCGCTCATGCCATCGATTTGTCCTGCGGAGGAATCATTATTCGAGACATTAGTATCGGCGGGATTGCCAAAACAACTAATTTCTTCAACAATGATGGGTAATGCGATCGCAAATAAAGGCTCTGGCGATGGAAAAGGAACGCTCCTTTAGTCGAGAAGAAGTGTTAGATTTATGGGCTAAAGGCTTTTTTAGAGATTAGCAAGTATAGCAGTTGATAGTTGATAGTTGATAGTTGATGGTTGACAGTTACTCAGATTACCCTACTGTCCACGATCAATTATCCACTGCTATATTGTCCATTGTCAAAGGAGGATATGTTAATGCCTTATAATAGGTGAGCTAGAGAGCAAAGCGCTGATTTTCCTTGATATGACACCTCCAAAGCCTCCGCAACAGCCGAAAACGCTACTAAATCAGATAACTCAGGCTGTACAAACGATCCAAGCCAAAGTTAACTTTAATGCAGTGGCACTAAAGCCCAATGCCAGAGTACCGGAATTGTGGGTGCAAGATGCCAACGCGCCCAAAGCGGATGTTTATCCACTGATTGGCGATCGCTATTTATTGGGGCGATCGTCGAGAAATTGTGATATTGTCGTGCGCAATCCTGTAGTGAGTCAAGTTCATCTGGCTTTGGAACGTTACGGACGCTCTCAACGGAATTTTGTCATTAGGGATGAAAATTCGACTAATGGCATTTATCGGGGCAAACGTCGCCTTACTTCGCTGATTTTACGCCATGGTGATGTTCTGACAATCGGTCCGCCTGAATTGGCTTCGTCGGTGCGCCTGCAATATTACGATCCACCACCTTGGTATATTTTAGGGATTCGCTACTGTCTCTATGGTATTGGCGGATTGGTTAGTTTATTAGTATTGGCGATTTTTATTGAATCGCTGAAAGTGCCTTTACCTCCTTTGCCATCAGGGGTACAAGGACCTGTAGTTATTTATTCTGATGATGATATTCCTCTGAGGCAACCTCGCACTGCGGCACACCGGGAAATGAGGAAGTTATCAGATTTTTCGCCTTATTTACCGAAAGCTTTAGTAGCTTCAGAAGATAGTCGCTATTATTGGCACTTTGGTGTAGATCCTTATGGTATTTTACGGGCAGTTGTCAAGAATGTTCGGGGTGGTGGGATTAGAGAAGGTGCGAGTACGATTACCCAACAGGTGGCGCGAAGTTTATTTCCTGAATATGTGGGACGGGATAATACAGCAGGGAGAAAAATTAGGGAAGCCGTAGTTGCTCTGAAATTGGAGACTTTTTACAGTAAAGATGAAATCTTAAAGACTTATTTGAATAAAATTTATCTGGGTATTGAAGCTTACGGCTTTGAAGATGCCGCCCAATTTTATTTCGATAAATCAGCCAAAGATCTAAATCTGTCAGAAGCAGCGACTTTAGTAGCAATTTTACCAGCCCCTAATAGCTATAATCCCATTGCCGATTACGAGACAGCGATTGGATTGCGGAATCGGGTAATTGAGAGGATGAGGGCAGCAGGTTCGATTAGCGATGAAGAAGCATCCAGGGCCAGAAGATCTAGAATTGATGTCAGCCCTAAAGCCACTGAATTTATCAATAGTACCAAGTCTCCCTATTTCTATAGCTACATTTTTAAAGAAATTAGAGATTTGCTGGGAGAAGAATTAGCCCAGGAAGGAAATTTTATCGTCGAAACTAGTTTAAATCTGGAAACTCAAGCCAAAGCCGAATCTGCCCTACGAAACTTTGTTAGCACTAATGGTGCTAACCTCAGATATTCTCAAGGCGCACTAGTGACTCTCGATACTAAAGATGGCTCCATTTTAGCAATGGTAGGTGGTATAGATTACCAGAAAAGTCAGTTTAATCGTGCCACTACTGGACAGCGACAACCAGGTTCGACATTTAAACTGTTTGACTATGCCGCCGCCTTAGACAAAGGTATCTCACCTAATAAAACTTACTCCTGCGCTCCTCCCGTAACTGGAATCAAAAGTTGCGAACGTTCCAGTGGCAATATTAATATGTACCAAGCCTTAGCTCAATCAGAAAATGCCGTAGCGATTCGGGTAGCCCTGGATGCGGGTTTAGATAGAGTCATCAATGTCGCGCGACGATTAGGAATTCGCTCAAAACTCGATGAAGTGCCCAGATTAGCTATCGGACAAAGCGAGGTGAATGTTTTAGAGATTACAGGATCTTACGGTGCGATCGCAAATAATGGCATTTGGAATCGTCCCCACGGGATTAAACGAATTCTCGATAGCGGCGATTGTACCGATAGAAACAATCCCAAAACCTGCCGCGTGATTTACAGTTTTGACAAACAAGGTGAAAGAGGTATTCGGGCTGTTTCACCCCAAGTAGCAGATACGATGACAAGTTTATTACGAGGAGTCGTACAAGGTGGCACAGGTAGTGGTGCTTCACTTGGTTTGGGCGAAGAAGCTGGCAAAACGGGTACAACTGATAGAAATGTTGACCTTTGGTTTATCGGTTTTATTCCTAGCCGTCAACTCGTGACTGGAATATGGTTAGGCAATGATGATAATTCTCCCACGCTAGGAACTAGCGGGCAAGCCGCTCAATTGTGGAGCAGATATATGCGTCAGGTAACTAATTAAGTAAGTGGGGAAGGGGTAATGGGTAATGGGGAACGGGTAATGGGCAGGAGTATATTATGGTTTTTTTCTCAGCCCGACTCCTCGCTAGAAGTTATAGCGCTACGCATTGCTAGAAGTTATAGCAACCGCCACATCGGTTAAGGCATC
>DOIX01000035.1 GCA_003511885.1 Cyanobacteria bacterium UBA11153 | reverse complement strand
GATAACCTTTGTATTTTAGGCAAATATTTATATCGGAATGCTTCGCCCTGCCCTGGGGTAACAATGGCGATAACCTTTGTATTTTAGGCAAATATTTATATCGGAATGCTTCGCCCAGCCCTGGGGTGACAATAATCTCAAGATTTACACTCGTGAATGAGCAAACCCAAGGTGAATAAAGCAGATTATAAACGATTTTTAGAGATGGAAAATGTCAAATAATTGAATGTAAAAAGCACCTACTATAAAAAAATTGCTTAAATCAAACCCAACAAAAAAACTAGAGGTACGGTACAACCGCGCCCCTAGTCAATTTTATGGATAATTTAATTAAGCAATAAGGAATTGGGAATGGTTTATCCTATCACCTATCTCCCATGAGAAGCTAGCAAAAATCAATTGCCAACTTCAGTAAAATTCCCCATTTTAAGGAATCTCCACAACAAACTGTAATGTCACTTCCCACCAATTTCTGGTGCGACTACTGACAATACCGCAGCTTGGGTATTAGCAACCGCAGGATTAACTAAACTTGGCACAGAATCCCGCAATCGCGCTGTCAACTGTACCGTAGTCGCATCATACATTTGCGTCACAAGCTTAGGATACAAACCCATCCCAATAATGGGTACTAGCAAACAAGCGATAATAAACACCTCACGGGGTTCGGAATCAATTAAAGCTTGGCTTTCTACTAATTCCTTGTTTTCTGGTCCGTAGCAAATTTCCCGCAGCATTGAGAGGAGATAAATTGGAGTTAAAATTACCCCGACTGCTGCCAAGATGGTGACAATTACCTTGAAGGTAAATCCATACGCATCGCTAGTGGCAAATCCTACAAACACCATCAATTCTGCCACAAAACCACTCATTCCTGGTAGTGCTAAAGATGCTAAGGAACAAGCAGTCCACATAGCGAACATTTTCCGCATCCTTAAACCGACACCGCCCATTTCATCTAACATGAGGGTATGAGTGCGGTCATAAGTTGCTCCCACTAAGAAGAACAAACTTGCCCCAATTAAACCGTGGGAAATCATTTGCAAAACTGCCCCACTTAATCCTAATTCGGTAAATGAACCAATCCCAATTAAGACAAATCCCATGTGGGAAATGGAGGAGTAAGCAATTTTCCGTTTCAGGTTACGTTGGGCAAAGGAAGTAAGGGCTGCATAGACAATATTTACTACCCCTAAAATTACCAAAACTGGGGCAAAATAAGCATGGGCATCTGGTAGCATTCCCGCATTCATCCGAACCAGGGCATATCCCCCCATCTTCAAGAGAATTCCTGCTAGTAACATGTGGACAGGTGCTGTGGCTTCCCCGTGGGCATCTGGCAGCCAAGTATGTAAGGGGAAAATCGGTAATTTTACCCCGTAGGCAATTAAGAAACCACCGTAAAGTAACAGTTCAAAATTAAGGGCGTAATCCTTCATCGCCAGGGATTGCATATCGAAGGTTACGGTATCGCCGTAAAATGCCATCGCGAAAGCCGCGATTAAAATAAATAGGGAACCTCCGGCGGTGTAGAGGATAAATTTGGTGGCTGCATAAAGGCGTTTTTTTCCACCCCAAATCGATAGGAGCAGGTAAACTGGAACTAATTCCAATTCCCAAACTAGGAAAAACAGCAACATATCCTGGACAGCAAATACGGCAATTTGTCCGCCGTACATCGCTAGTAACAGGAAGTAAAAGAGTTTCGGCTTAAGTGTAACTGGCCAAGCCGCCAAAGTTGCCAGAGTGGTAATAAAACCAGTCAGCAAAACTAAGGGCATCGATAAACCATCAATGCCCACTGACCAGTTTAAATCTATTTGGGGAACCCAGGCATATTTTTCTACTAACTGTAAACCTGGATTGGAGAAATCGTATTGAGTGACGATGGCATAAACGATGAGAATGAAATCAAGCAATCCGATAACTAATGCGTACCATCTTTCCCAAAATCCATTTTTTTCTGGAAGGAAGGGAATTGCTACTGTAGCGACGATGGGAAAGAGAATAATTGTTGTTAGCCAGGGAAAATGTGTCATAGTTTAATTGATGATTGGTCATTGCTAATGGCTAATTGCTAATGGCTAATTGTGAGGTTATTTGTTTCCCCAGACAACCGCCAGTGGTTCAAACCACTGTCTCATAGCTGAAATCGGTTTTAACCGACTAATTTTGTTAATTTCAGTCCGTTTTAACGGACTTAAGCTATTAGACAGAGAATAAATTCTCTGGCGGTTTTGCTTATTAGCCATTAGCCTGTATTGGATTAACGGTTAACGATTAACCATTAGCCATTAGCTATTAGCCATTAGCTATTAACCATTAGCAATTAGTTAAGTCAACCCAGAAACAATTACCAAGCCCAAAACTGCACCAAAGACAATGAGGGCGTAGAATTGAGGACGACCGTTTTCTAGATATTTCAAACCTTCACCACTAAACATGGTGAGTAATCCGGTGAGGTTAACTGCACCGTCAACAACGCGATAGTCTACTTCCATTACTTGTCGGGCTAACCGACGGCTACCTTGGACAAAAAGGCGATCGTAAATTTCGTCAAAGTACCATTTATTGAGGGATAGTTGATAGAGGGAAGTATATTTTTTGGCAATCGCGGCGGGGTCGATCTTTTTGCTTAAATACATTAAAGATGCTACCGTAATCCCGATTAAGCCAATCCCTACTGAACTACCTGCCATTAAGAGAAATTCTGTCCAGTCAAAGCCATGTCCATGGGCTTCTGCTGCTACAGCAACTATTTCTTCACCAGGGGCGTGAATTAGTTCCTCGAAATAGTTGTGAAAAGGAGTTCCCACTAAACCAACTAGGATGGAAGGTACTGCTAATAGCATTAAAGGCAGAGTCATACTGATAGGTGACTCGTGAGGTTCATGACTGTGATGGCTGTGGGCATCATGTCCTTCTGTTACCTCTAATTCTTTCACATTCATTGCGCCAGGACCAAAAGCGACTAATGGCTCATTTGCCATGGCTTTTAGTTGTGCCTGAATGTCGGTGCGATTGCCTCGGAATTCTCCTTCAAAGGTGGAGAAATACATCCGAAACATATAGAAAGCAGTCAATCCAGCAGTTAGCCAACCTACTAGCCACAGTGCAGGATTTGCCGCAAAAGCATTACTCAAAATTTCATCCTTTGACCAGAATCCAGCAAAAGGAGGAATACCGCAAATGGCTAATGTACCAATTAAGAAAGTTGCGGAGGTTATGGGCATATATTTGCGCAAACCACCCATTAACCGCATATCCTGAGCTAAAACAGGATCGTGTCCAACTACTCCTTCCATCCCGTGAATTACCGAACCAGAACAGAGGAAGAGCATCGCTTTAAAATAAGCATGGGTCATCAGGTGAAATAACCCAGCGGTGTAGGAACCAATTCCCATCGCCATCACCATGTAACCCAATTGAGACATGGTGGAATAAGCTAAACCTTTTTTAATGTCATTTTGGGTAAGTGCGATTGTCGCACCCAAAAAGGCAGTTAATGCACCTGTATAGGCAATGACATTCATTGCCACTGGGATATGTTCAAACACCGGATACATCCGGGCGATTAAAAATACTCCAGCCGCCACCATCGTTGCCGCGTGAATTAGGGCAGAGATGGGGGTGGGACCTTCCATCGCGTCAGGGAGCCAGACATGGAGGGGAAATTGGGCTGACTTGGCGACTGGTCCTAAAAATACCAATACGGCAAATAAGGCTGCCAGTACCGCACTGATAGCACCTGATTCCACCAAAGAGTGGAGGCGCTCTCCGATGATATCAAACTCGAAGCTACCAGTTGCCCAATAAAGCCCCAAGATACCCAACAATAAACCAAAGTCACCAACACGGTTGACAACAAATGCTTTTTGACAAGCATCAGCAGCAGCTTTGCGATCGTACCAGAAACCAATCAGTAGGTAAGAACACATACCTACCAGTTCCCAGAATATATAAACTTGTACCAAGTTGGGACTAATAACTAAACCCAACATAGACGAGCTAAATAAGCTCAAATAGGCATAAAAGCGCACGTAACCAGAGTCATGCGCCATGTAGCCATCAGTATAAATCATTACCAAAAAGGCTACCGTTGTCACCACTACCAACATTAAAGCGGTGAGTTGGTCGATAGTGTAGCCCATCATCAGGTGAAAACTTCCGGCAGATGCCCATTCCAGCGTGCGGATATAGGGTTCATGCCCAGTAATTTGACTCCAAAGCAAAGCAAAGGAGAAAACCATACCCGCCCCAATCAAGGAGACGACAAAAACGGCGATAAGCTGCCGCAGACGGTTAGTTGCTTTGTTTGCAGAGATTAGCCCCAGCCCTACCAGCATTGCTCCTAGTAAGGGTAAGACTGGAATCAGCCAAGCATATTGGTAAAGCAGTTCCATGAAGACAGCCAACTTTAAATTTCTTTACCATTTTGGCAAAAGGCTGGCAAGTGTGACAAATACTTAATGCAAAAATCACGTTTGGGGGGTAGGGTGCGGGGAATGGGGAGTGGGGTGTGAGGAGTGGGGTTTGGGGGTTTAGCGATTAGCCACTAGCCATTAGCGATTAAAAAAACGCCGCAAGAGACGATACAGTAAAATAATTAAAAATGGTGCACTGGGGAGGAGACTTAAAATAAAAACGGGTGAGGTAAGGAAAGAGAAATTAGTATAAGAAGTAGGAGCGGGTTGTTGGATAGATATTGCGGTAGCAGTTAATCCGCTGATCGCCAGTCCAATCCCAGCGATCGCAATTGTATCATCTAGGGCGCGATCGCTCTTAGTTTGTTCGAGATCTATGATACCTTGAATGGTGGTATTCAGGTTTTCCAGTAGAGTTAAGCCCGGTTGGAAGTTTTGGCAATCGGATATGACTTGGCGATGATATTTTTTGCCGTATATCTCATTGTTATTTATCCAATCTTGTACTTTCTTACATCCCATCTCATCATTAAAACATGGCGAAGCATTTGGATTGATTTCTTCCTGTTTTCTCGATAATTTATCGCCCATATCCTTCGCCCCTACACCAGATCCCATCTCATCATTACCAGATGCTCCCTCACCCGACATTTCCTGGTAGGGGTGAAGCATTTGCGCCTGTAAATTATTGGGTAAACCCGAATTTTTATCCGCAAATGCTTCACCCTGTCTTCTCGATTGCACCTGTAAATTATCGGGTAAACCCGAATTTTTATCCGCAAATGCTTCACCCTGTCTTCTCGATTGCACCTGTAAATTATCGGGTAAACCCGGATTTTCATCCGCAAATGCTTCACCCTGTCTTCTGGGTAAACCCGAATTTTGATCGGAATATAAATCTGGTGATCCCGCCGATAATTTGTCGCCCTCCGCGTTAAAACAGGGCGAAGCATTATGTAGGGCTTGCTGTATAAGTCATTAACCTTGACAACAATTAGCTTCGAGTGCTGTCTTGAGTTGGGAAAAGTACCAGGAATAAGAGTTACACCCCTGAAAATTCAGACAGTTTTTCACGGAAACTCGAAAATTGTGCCACACAAAAAACCC
>DOIX01000160.1 GCA_003511885.1 Cyanobacteria bacterium UBA11153 | reverse complement strand
ATCATGAAGAGAAGCGGAATCCTCCCTGAGTAAACAGTTTGATTTCCATCCAGTAATTGTCAACTGTCCACTGCTATAAGAATAACTATCAACTGTCAACTATCAACTGTCAACTGCTATATCTCATCCTGACTTCTTTCTCAACCACCAACCCCGCCAAAAAATCCCGATCTTCACTAATATGAGGAAACTTCAACTGAGAATCGGGAACCCCCTTGGCTAACTGACGCTGACGCAGGATCGCAAAACTTCCCTCTGCTAAAATCCGTAAGCGAGGTGCAGAAATATAATTATCTGGTCTTTTTACTGAATATGATGTATTTGCTTCCTTTAATTTATCCTCAAAACTAGCCAAAAATAATTCCGGATTGTCTAACTTTTGACCCCGACGTAATTCAATGTTAATCAGATAGTATGGTTCCACAATATTTTCAGATAGGGTAACGCAGAAATCTTCTAAAAAGATCCCAAATTCTTCCTGTAAAGCCTGAAATATCTGAGTTACATGATACTCTGTTGTTTTTTCTGTTGTGGCAGAGAGTGTCCCGCCGCGTCGATAGCGGAAAACAATTAGGGGGGCTGTATTGTAAAATCCTACTACTTCCACCACATCGCCAATATCGTAACGATAAAAGCCACTATAATTTGTAGTGAGTAAGCGATAACATTGTCCCACTTTTACTTCAGTAGCTAGGATAGTTTGGGGATGTTCATCTTCCCATCTATCTTCGGGAATAAACTCAAAAAATCCAGTTTCAATTGCTAAAATGCTACCATCAGTATCGACATCTGGATAAATACTAAAAGTGGCTTCAGCAGAAGAATAAACAGCGCCAAATACAGGCGTATCCTCAAAATAACCAGGAAAACGCTGAAAATAGAAATCAGAAGTTCCACCTCTGGCAGTAGCAACAAAAGATAAATGAGGCCAAACTAGTTTCGGTGTCAACCTTCCTGACTGATTTAAAATTATCTTTAATTCATTAGCCCTGGTAGGGTTAGGAATCAATTGACTTTCTAATTGTGCCATAACTTCTGGCTCCAAATCTAGCCAACTAGCAATAGTTCCTTTCCCTAAATCTCGAATCAATTCTTCCCCATATCTTTCCAAATAGTCACATATCCGCAAAATTAACATGGGAAAGTTAGCAATTATTCCCCGCATATAAGGATCGCGCAAAGCAAATAGTAAACAAACATAATGACGACTGAGGCTATCATGAGGCAATAGGGTTTCAAAAGGATTAGCAAAAATTTGCTCGTAGAGAAACTTCCCCATCCGCAGTACCCCCACACTCGCGGCACCATATTCAATCCCTCCAGGGGTTCGTCCCAATAATTGAACAGAATTAGTTAAGAGTAACTTCCCAAACTTGCGTTTTTGCTTACTTAAAGCATCCGCTAAAAATCCCATACTTGCCAGATTTGCCCGTCTCAAGGAATTCTGAAATCTTTTGGTAACAGGAATCAGTTTTTTCGCCCCTGTAGAACCACTAGTAAGATTGAGATAAACTACAGGATCGGGAGTCAGAATATTAGATTCGCCTTGGAAAATACGATTGGTATAGGGTTCGTAACTACTGTAAGGTAAAATCGGGACGCGATCGCGAAATTGCTCGATAGTCTTGATATCCCTTAGCCCATATAGACGACCAATTTCCGTATCCTGATGATCCCGTAAAAGCTTGAAGAGAAACTTTTCCTGTACGGCCTCAGTATTGCAGGTTTTCTTGACAAAACTTGATTTTGCATATCTGGCGACAGTTGTCAATAGCGGTAACAAATAATTTGGCATTTATCTCAAAATTTAATGAAACGACGATTAAACCAGCATTCCTTAGCCCCTATTTCCGTGACACAATTATTAAATCTCATGTCAAAATAGTCAGGATGGTTACTGGAAAAATTGTGAGGTAGAGTTAGTCATGACCCCCTTAGAAAGGATAGCTATCGGCATCGGCTGTTTCGTTTTAGCTTTTATTCTAGCCAGTTTAGTCGAATACTGGATACATCGCCTCATGCACGCCAATGCTAAAATTGGCGAGCGTCACCGGGATCATCACCGCCGCAATGAAGGACAAGGGGTGGTTTGGGAATTCCGCGATTACGTGCGAGGTAGCGCTGTGGTAATGTGTTTAATGTTTTTCTGGTCATGGACTGCTGGCATCGGTTGGTTTCTCGGTGGATTAGTTTACGCCGCCTTTTCTGCCTACGCTCATCAGCTTCAGCATGAAAATCCCACCAAATGTTTCTGGATGAAAATGCCCGTACATTACGTCCATCACAAATATGGTATGTGGCATCATAATTTTGGTTTAGCTGTAGATTGGTGGGATCGCATTTTTGGTACTTACAAACCAGTGGAATGGCTGACTGAAGAGGAAACAACTCAAGCGGAACGGGGTTATTTACAACTAAAGTGGTGGTAAAGTACCTACAAGATTCAAAGCTATTTGATTTCATCAGTCTATCTGTTCCCCTGAATTCCTACCAATCTAGAGGTAGGATTTATGGCATGGTCATCTCGTTAAAGAATGATTTTCTCTATGTCTACTTTTGACTCTAGTTCAGACAATTTACTCAATAACTACACAGTCTTCCCTCAAAATGTTGGCAAATGGGAGGGAACTGTAAGATTTCTGGATGGAGATCTCCAGGAGTTAAAGCGTTACCAAATTGCTCAAACTTTTGCCGAAGTTGTGGATAAGTGGGTTCTCACTAACACTTATATTTACCCAGATGGCGCAACGGCTAGTCAGAGCTTTGATATTATCCCCACCAGTCCAGGAAAAGTCAAGTTAGAGGTTGTGGGAGAAAATCCCAGATTCAAAGACTACCAACTAACAGCTTTAGAACAAGAGGATAATATCATTACATTTAAAGTCATTAATAGAGCAACAGGTATGCCTAGGGAAATAGAAACCATAACCTTTATGGGTGAAAATAAACGGATTCGGACAGCTACCATTTTCACAGAAACAGGTACATTACAAGGATTTTTAGTCATCAAAGAAGAGAGAGTTAAGTAAAGAACATGACCAATCTCCAAGAACAACACTGGGAAAAATTATTTGGCAACCTGACAACTAATGAGTATAAGCGAATCACAGAAAAATCTGATAATTATGGTGCTTTTGCCATGTTTATTTCGGAAGTATTTCACCGAGAAGATTAAGAAGTCAAAATCTAAGGTCGTAGGACTAAGCTACCACCTTAGATTAATAAATTAAACTAGCGAATAATCAGTAAATTAGGAAAATAATATGATATTAGATACCCAGATCGAAGCAAGATCAATAGAAACCAAAATCGCACCTAAAGAGAATCGAGAATTTAACTGGAGGGAATGTTGGTATCCTGTTTGTTTTGTGCAAGACTTACCGAAAAACCGCCATTATAATTTTTCGATATACGATGAACCTTTCATTGTATTCAGAAACCAAAATGGGCAGTTAGTCTGTTTAACGGATCGTTGTCCCCACCGTGCAGCCAAACTATCCGACGGGCAGATAATTGATGGAAAAATTGAATGTTTGTACCATGGATGGCAGTTTGGAAGTGAAGGAGAATGTCTCCATATTCCCCAATTACCAACTGATGCCAAAATGCCTCATAATGCCTGCGTCAAATCCTTTAAAGTTATCGAACTTCAAGGAATGATTTGGATGTGGGCAGGTGCAGCAGAATTAGCTGATAGCAATCGCATCCCCACTATTCCTAAGTTAGATGAGCCGGGATTTGTCTATTCAGATAAAATAACCGAATTGCCTTGCGACATCGGCTATGTGATAGAACACATGTTAGATCCGGCTCATATTCACATCACCCATCATGGTTATCAGGGTAATCGCAAAAAAGCTCAACCCTTAGAAATGGAAGTGATTGAAAGTTCAATTGAGGGATTTCGTGGTAGGTTTCGCGACACAAAACTACCCAATCAAACCTGGAGATATCTTGATTTTATCGCTCCTAGTCTAGCCCATTTACACTTTCCCATTTCAGATCGAGGTTGGTTTTTTGGGCAAGCATTTTATTTCTTCCCACTTAGTAAAGGAAAATGCCGAATTCTCACCCGCAGCTATCGTAATTTTGTGACTTGGCAAGTTAAACTAACGCCAAGATGGTGGATTCATTTAAAACAAAATAATATTGTCGCCCAAGATGTATCAATCCTCTTAGGGCAAGAGGCAGAAGTTGAAAGATTGGGACAAAATATCAAAGAAATTTATACACCGATTCCTACTTGCGATACCTTTGCCATTGAGTATCGTAAGTGGCTAGATAGATATGGAGCTTCTTTGCCATTTTATCGCGGGTATTCTACCTCAAAAGGAGGGAAAAATACAGATGAATCGCGAGATGTCCAAATAAAACCATATTTTCGGCACACAGAATTCTGTAACTCTTGTCAGGGAGCTTATCGGGCGACAAAGCAAGTAAAACAAGCCTGTGTAGGAATTGCGATCGCACTATTAGCTTTAGCGATACTTACCGATCCTTTTTGGCTAGAAATAGCGGCAGTTTCCGGTGCGATGGTAGCAGTTATTACCGCAGTGTTAGCCGATCGAATTAAAACTAAATTTGAGGATTATTTATGAGAGAGAAATACTTTGAGAACAAACAGGAATAAGTCTGGTATTTATGAGCATGGTCGTCCATGAAGATTGCTATTTTGGCTGACTAACCTTGCATCATCATTCTCACACCTCTAGCAGGTGCCAAAGTCACTCCTCGTCGCTGGGGATATTCTGGTTGCTTATCTGCTAAGGTTAATTGATAGTTGAAGACAATTTTAGCTAAAACTAACTTCATTTCAAATAGCGCCAAAGCTTCACCCAAACAGCGACGGATTCCACCACCAAAAGGCAAGAATTGATAGGGAGTAAACTGACGATCTAAAAATCGCTCTGGTTTAAATTGTTTGGGTTGAGGGTATAAATCTGGGCGATGATGGGTTAAGTAAATACAGCCATAAATTCTCGTACCTATTTCTAACTGATAACCCATTAATTCTACAGGTTCTTTGACTTCTCTAGGTACTGTTAAAATCGCCACCGGATAAATCCGTAAAGTTTCCTGACAAACTGCTGTAAGATAGGGTAAGCTAACTATCTCCATAGGTGTCGCTTTATCCCCCAGAGATGCCAATTCTTGGTGCAGTTTATCTCGGACTTCTGGCAATTTATATATCCAATATAATCCCCAAGATATGGCAGTAGCAGTAGTTTCTTGCCCAGCTAATAATAGGGTAATCAACTCATCTCGTAATTGTTCATCTGTCATCCCTTCTCCTGACTCATCCTTAGTCTCTAAAAGTAGAGAAAGAATATCTGAACGAGTAGGATTGCCTTCTTGTCTCCGTTCCTGAATTTCAGCTAATAACAATTGGCTAATTCGCCCCTTATTCCGGAGAAAAGATCCCCAAGGACTCCAAGCACCTAAATCTTTCTGGAGTGATGGAAAGAAAAGCGCACCTGATTTTAAGGGAGAGCGAAATCCATCTGTTAAGGTAATAATTTCTTGTTTAAGTTCATTAAATCTTTCCCCTGAATGAATACCAAAAACTGCTTGGAGGATGACTTCTAGAGAAATTTCCTGGATTAAGTCGCGGGCAGTAAAAACTTGTCCTGGGTGCAATTGTGTCATTACCTTTTCGGTGAGATTGCTAATGAGTTGCCCATAAGCAAGTATGCGTTCCCCGTGAAAAGATGGCATTAAAAGTTTTCGTTCCCGTCGATGACGTTCCCCTTCTAGTACAAATAAAGAATAATCTCCGACAATAGGTTGAACTAGGGGATTGGGCGGAGATATAAACTGATGATGATTAGCAAAAATTTCCTGTAGTGCTTGGGGATGGCTGACTAGTAACACGTAGGGATATTTACCAATGATTGGTGCTTTGAAAATGTCACCACATTCTTGGCTAGCAGCCTCCATGTAAGCCAGAGGGTTAGTAATCCATTGCATCTTCTGGAAGCAATGGGGTGCTGTCGAGGCTTGTGGAATTTGTTCTTGCGATCGCAACATGGCACTGTACAATAAACTGATGATTTAATTTACCACTGAGATTATGTCCGATAGTAGCGGACATAATCTCACACCATACCACATCGTCTCTGTTAAACGATATGTCAGGGTAGAAGGATCTTCGAGAAATCTATTAAATTTAGCAAGCATAATCCACAATGATTGCGGCAAAAGTGGTGGCAGATTTCTTCACATAACTTTAGCATTCTTCACTCGATCAGTGGATATAGCGGTGCTTAAATATATAAAATTAGTGACAACAGTTAGCATTGCTGGCTCGTTTAATCTCCCTATATCAACATATTCACGCAAAAATATTCATGACAGTACCTACCTACATATCCGATGAAACTCCAACCCCAAGAGAAACAACTACCACCGAGGTAACACCTGAAACTGACCAAACCTTCCACTATCGCTCTTGCTGGTATCCCATCTGTTTTGTCCAAGATTTACCCAAAAATAAACCTTATAGTTTTTCATTGTATGAGGAACCATTAGTTTTATTCAGAAATGAAACAGGAACACTAATTTGTTTAACCAATCGTTGTCCGCACCGTGCGGCAAAACTCTCAGACGGACAAATCATTGATGGTAAAATTGAGTGTTTATACCACGGATGGCAGTTTGGAATTAATGGGGAATGTCTCCACATTCCTCAGTTAGCTCCAGATGCCAAAATTCCGGTTAATGCTTGTGTAGAATCCTTTCCAGTTGTCCAACGCCAAGGGATGATTTGGCTGTGGATAGGTGAAGCGAAAAAGGCTGACGAGCGACTAATTCCCATTATACCAGAGTTAGACAATCCAGCATTTGTTAGCACAGACTATATCCGCGAACTTCCTTACGATCAAAACTATTTGATAGAAAACTTTATCGATCCGGCTCATGTTTATATTAGTCACGATGGCAGTGAAGCGAATCGCCAAGATGCCCAACCCCTGGAAATAGAAGTACTGGAAAGTTGTGCGATGGGAATTCGCGGGAAATTTCGGGGCATGTTAAAAGTTAATGGACGCTACCAACGCCTTGATTTTATTGCGCCTAATTTAGTTCATTATAGACTTAGTTTTGCCAAGCCAGATTGGTTAGCGGGATTGGCGTTGTATACAGTTCCACTGGGGCGAGGTAGATCCCGCGTTATTCTCAGAAGATATCGGAACTTTTTTACTGGGCAAATGAAACTGAAACCTCGCTGGTTAGAACATTTACGTCAAAACCGAGTATTGGAAGAAGATTTACCTCTAATCTTGGGACAACAGACAGAAATTGCACGTTTGGGTAAAAGCCTGCAAGAAATATTTTTGCCTTTGAAAACATCAGATGTTTTGGTGACTGAGTACCGCAAATGGTTGGATAATTTTGGGGCATCATTACCATATTATCAGGGCTATAATACGACAAAAAATATGAGTAATGGCGAGTACATACCACAGTCGGTAGAGTCAGATAGATTCTCGCAACACACAGTAATTTGTAGTTCTTGCCATCGCGCATATCAGATAACAAACCGATTAAAATATACTGGTGTGGGAGTAGCGATCGCACTTTTCGCTTTAGCCATAGTTACAGACGGGGAGTGGCGGGAAATCGTGGCTGTGTCTGGTGCTGGATTGGCGATCGTTTTCGCAGCTATAACTGGTAAAATAGAAAGGAAGTTCAAAGATTCCTACCATCGCAGCTAAACTTATGTTCAGATCGAGAGGAATAATGAGGAATAATGAAGTTTAGGTATAAAACATCGAACTGCTTTGCAGCAGCGCAAGCTATCGCAAAGCGCTGCAACAATAAAATTCCACGTCTAAAAATTCGCCTCATTCAGCGCAAAGAGCAATGGACATTGACAGTGGCAGGATGGATAGTAACTCTGATTAGTATTGTGGCATTATTGGCGATCGCGATCGCCAATATCTATCCCTTCCTCTCTGTCAATCAGCCGATTGCCGCCGATGTCTTGGTTGTGGAAGGGTGGATGCCCGATTATGCTATTGAAGATGCGATCGCAGAATTCAAAACAGGTGATTATCGCCAAGTTATTACTACGGGTACTCCTTTATCTAAGGGATATTATTTGGCAGAATACAAAAATTTCGCCAATCTGACAGCGGCAACTTTTATCGCTTTAGGGTTAAATCCAGATCGCATAATCTCAGTCCCTACTTCTTATGTTAAAAAAGATCGCACCTACGCCAGCGCTGTCGCTTTACGGGAATGGCTATTAAATTCGGATTTAAACATTAAATCTCTTAATCTTTTTAGTTTAGGGCCTCATACACGTCGCAGTTGGCTGATTTTTCAAACTGTCCTAGCACCTGAATATAAGGTGGGTTCTATTGCTGCTCAACCCCAAGAATATGATGCTAAAAATTGGTGGCAATATAGCGAAGGAGTGCGGATTGTCATTGGGGAAGCGATTGCCTATATTTATGGTTATTTGAGTTTGGGTAATTTAGGCTGAGGTACAGCTTGGCACAAATCATCAAGAGATGAGGTCGAAAGATCGCCAATATTTTCATGAAATGAAAATTGACTTGAGCCAGGAAATAAAGACTTGATAATCCTCTTGGTTATCGCAACCCCTATATCAGTTAAGAGATAAATTAAGTGATGAAGAGGATTAAAACATTGCTGAATAAAGGTGTTGATTTTCTTTAAATGACTGTCAACTGCTATCAAATCAAGATGTCTAATGAGTTTCCCATCAACCCCACACTAAAAAAGGACGGCAATCTCCACGCCTGAAGACGGAAATACCGATCCCAACCCCAAGACCGAATTTTCTATAATATCCTCAGTTACACCAATTAACTATTAAACAAAACAACGCCTATGCAACCGACTAACCCTAATCAATTTACAGAAAAAGCCTGGGAAGCCCTCGCACGCACTCCCGATATTGTCAAAGCCGCACAACAACAACAGATTGAAAGCGAACACCTGATGAAGGCGCTGTTAGATCAAAATGGACTAGCTGCGAGTATTTTTAATAAAGCCGAAGTGCCCGTGCAGCGGGTACGGGAAGTGACAGATGCTTTTATCACTCGCCAACCTAAAGTTTCCGGTGGGGCTTCCGTTTATTTGGGGCGGAGTTTGGATACACTATTAGATCGAGCTGAAGCTTATCGTAAAGAATATAAAGATGAATACATTTCCATCGAGCATCTGATCTTAGGGTATCTCAAAGACGACCGCCTTGGCAAAACTTTATGCCAAGAATTTAAACTAGATGAAAAGAAACTAAAAAATACCATAGCCCAAATTCGAGGAAATCAAAGCGTGACTGATCAAAATCCAGAAGGTAAATATCAATCTCTCGAAAAATACGGACGCGACTTGACAGCAGCAGCGCGGGATGGCAAACTTGACCCCGTAATTGGCAGAGATGATGAGATTCGCCGCACCATCCAAATTTTATCCCGTCGCACCAAAAATAATCCAGTCTTAATTGGAGAGCCTGGGGTAGGGAAAACTGCGATCGCAGAAGGTTTGGCTCAACGTATTGTAGCAGGTGATGTCCCTCAATCTCTCAAAGATCGTCAATTAATTGCTCTGGATATGGGCGCATTAATTGCCGGGGCAAAGTTTCGTGGGGAATTTGAAGAAAGATTAAAAGCTGTTCTCAAGGAAGTTACTGATTCCAAGGGACAAATTGTCTTATTTATTGATGAAATTCACACCGTAGTTGGTGCAGGTGCAACTCAAGGGGCGATGGATGCGGGGAATTTACTGAAACCGATGTTAGCTAGAGGAGAATTGCGCTGTATTGGGGCAACAACTTTGGATGAATATCGGAAATATGTCGAAAAAGATGCGGCATTAGAAAGAAGATTTCAACAGGTTTATGTGGATCAACCCAGTGTAGAAGATACCATTTCCATTTTACGCGGTTTGAAGGAAAGGTATGAAGTCCATCACGGGGTAAAAATCTCTGATAGTGCTTTAGTGGCGGCAGCTACGCTATCAACTAGATATATTAGCGATCGCTTTTTGCCCGATAAAGCGATTGACTTGGTGGATGAAGCCGCTGCCAGACTGAAAATGGAGATTACTTCCAAACCAGAAGAATTGGATGAAATTGATCGCAAAATTATCCAATTAGAAATGGAGAAGTTATCACTGAAAAAAGAAAGCGACCCCGCTTCTCTGGAAAGATTAGATAAATTGGATAAAGAATTAGCTAACCTCAAAGAAGAACAACGGGCACTAAATGCTCAATGGCAATCAGAAAAAGGTGTGCTAGATAAAATCCAAGGCATTAAAGAAGAAATCGATCGCGTAAATGTCGAAATTCAGCAAGCCGAAAGAGAATACAATCTCAATAAAGCCGCTGAATTAAAATATGGCAAATTAGCCGAATTATATAGGGCATTGCAAATAACAGAATCCCAAATTGCTGCCAGTCAAACTAGTGGAAAATCGCTCCTGCGAGAAGAAGTTACCGAAGCCGATATTGCCGAAATTATCTCTAAATGGACAGGTATTCCTGTCAGCAAATTAGTCGAGTCAGAAATGCAGAAACTACTCCATTTAGAAGACGAACTCCACGAGCGCGTAGTTGGGCAAGAAGAAGCAGTTACAGCCGTTGCCGATGCCATTCAGCGATCCCGCGCAGGTTTAGCAGATCCCAATCGCCCTACTGCTAGCTTCATTTTCCTCGGTCCGACAGGTGTTGGCAAGACAGAATTAGCCAAAGCCTTAGCCGCATATTTATTCGATACCGAAGATGCCATGGTACGAATTGATATGTCAGAATATATGGAAAAACACACAGTTTCTCGCTTAATTGGTGCACCTCCCGGATATGTAGGTTACGAAGAAGGTGGACAACTCACAGAAGCAATTCGCCGCCGTCCATTTGCCGTCATTCTCTTCGATGAAATCGAGAAAGCCCACGCAGATGTTTTCAATATTATGCTGCAAATTCTCGATGATGGTCGCGTTACCGATGCCCAAGGTCATACGGTAGACTTCAAGAATAGTATTATTATCATGACCAGTAATATTGGTTCTCAATATATTCTGGATGTAGTTGGTGATGATTCCCAATACTATGAAATGCGCAACCGAGTAATGGAAGCAATGCGAGTCAGTTTCCGTCCCGAATTCCTCAACCGGATTGACGAAGTAATTATCTTCCACGCCTTACAAAAACATCAATTACGGACAATAGTCCAACTCCAAACTCAGCGCTTAGAAAAACGATTAGCGGAACGCCAAATGTCACTCAAACTTACCGAAGCAGCCATTGACTTTTTGGCAGATATAGGATATGACCCTGTATATGGTGCAAGACCATTAAAACGTGCCATTCAGCGGGAATTAGAAACCCAAATTGCCAAAGCAATCTTGCGCAGTCAGTTTAGTAATGGGGATATGATTTTTGTGGATGTAGAGAATGAAAGATTAGTTTTTAATCGATTACATGCTGATTTATTGATTGACTCATCCCATTAATCGGGGAATGGAAGAAAAGCTCATGGCTAATCGTTAATTAACGATTTATCCTTCCTCCTTTCCCTAGAGCCTCAATACAGAAACCGGGTTTCTTTTGGCAAATCGCTCAAATTTCACAGGCAGCACCTACCAGAAACCCAGTTTCTAGCAATACTGAATTGGTGTTACAGCCCCTGCCCTCTATTTCAGGAAATTATCAAGAAAATGACTCCTAAGCCTCCATCTGACACAATAATTTACGCTTATGCCTTTGCTATCAGTTTATCAGTTACTGTTGTTATTTATCTGCTCAGAGGATTGGCAATTGTCACATTTATTCCGGGAGGAATGATTTTATTCTTAATTTTGCTTTCGATTGGTACGGGATTAGTTTATGGCGTGCAGAAAACGCGACGTTATTAATTAGTGGTAATAATCGATAGGAATAATCGACATCTTAACCCAACTGTATTTTCAATTTCCGCAGCAGCGGATTTTGCTTGTTTTTAATTAAAATTAGATCCTATCTAGTAACTCGAAGTATATCTTTCGACTCATTCCTGCTGTATTTAGATTGGTTATAATATGAGTCACAGCGGTACGAAATAAGGGATTTACAGATATGGGGATCTTGTCATAATCTAAATTATTACCCCATCTAGCGATCGCATTCCCAAACAAACTATGAACCGTATTAAAATAAAACGCCGTCAACTCTACATTTGCTGGTGCATCACCTGGTTTACCTTCATCCTATTACTAATTTATCCTATCAGTTACGGGGCAATCCGTTTAGCTACAGTTTTATCTGGTATTATAATTTGGGCAGGGGCGATTTTTTTATTCTGGTCTCAAAAAGCGATGAGATTTTTTCTGATCTCTCTTACTCTAATAATTAGTTTATTTTTAATTAGCCCCAGTCGTCCCACCGATGTTAGTTACTTCCGGGATAATTACGTTCAAGCCCTCAAAAGTTATTCCGGAATCCGCTATGTGTGGGGAGGTGAAAATCAATTGGGGATTGACTGTTCCGGTTTAGTTCGTCAGGGTTTAATTAGGGTAAACTTAGTCCAAGGGATTACATCTTTAAATCCCGGACTGGTGAGAAAAGGCTTAGAATTATGGTGGTATGATACTAGCGCCGAATCTCTTCGAGATGGCTACCGTAATTTAACTATTCGACTATTATCGTCTAATAGTATTAATGAGTTAGATTATACTAAAATTAGCAAAGGTGACATGGCAGTTACCACAGATGGCAAACATATTTTAGCTTATTTAGGAGAGAAAACCTGGATTGAAGCGGATCCGGGATACAAAAAAGTAATTGAGGTGAAAATTCCGGAACTAAATAATTATTGGTTCACTATTCCAGTTTATGCTTTACGGTGGAAACAATTGGTCATTGGTCATTAGTCATTGGTCATTAGTTATTGGGGATTAGTCATTGATTGTTAGTCATTGGTGATGATCTGAACAATGTTACAGTTGTAGAATCTGGTTTAGCCAGTAAGTTATAATTCTCACCAATAATATTGGTCCCAAACCTGCCCACACAAAATAAAATATACTATCTTACATAAAGGAGATCGCAATCTATGAAACGCGAAACAATTATCCCCCTATTGGCGAGGATTTTTCTATCAACTATTTTCTTGTGGTCAGGGATTAATAAACTCCTGAACCCAGCAGGCACTCAGGAGTATATGGCTGCCCAGGGACTTCCTTTTACAGGTATACTTTTAATTTTAGCGATCGCAACAGAAATTTTCGGTGGCTTGTCAGTTTTACTAGGATACAAAGCACGCTGGGGAGCAGGAATTCTCTTAGGGTTTCTCATTCCTACAACCCTCATCTTCCATAATAACTTAGCTGACCGGATAACTCAAGTTATGTTCTTAAAAAATCTTGCGATTATGGGTGGTTTGTTAATGATTATGGAATATGGTGCAGGTCAAATCGTCATCCAATTCAAGGGTAAATAGGAGCCAAACTCGCCGTAGAATTAATTCTACTTCGATCGGCCATTATTAACAAGTAACAATTAACAGTATCTGAGGATACAACCAAATGTTAAGTGATGTGACATTATTTGTAATTTAGCTTAAAATGCGATCGCAATTCCCCAAATAGGGTCATAATCACTTCAGACTAGTCAATACATCCTACCAGGGAAATATGCACGCTGCGATATTAGTTCTCCTTCAAGTACTTATCATTATTGGACTCTCCCGGATTATGGGTTTGGGGTGCAAACTCATCAAACAACCTTTGGTGATTGGGGAGATTATTGCTGGGATTATGCTTGGTCCTTCGCTGTTGGGTTTGATTGCGCCAGATTTGGCTGCGGCTTTATTCCCTGCTACTACGATACCGTTTTTGGAAGTTCTTTCGGAGATTGGATTAATTTTTTTCATGTTTCTGATTGGGTTAGAGTTGGATCCCAAATATCTTAAAGGTAATTTGGATATTGCGATTCTTACTTCCCATGTCAGTATTTTAGTTCCTTTTTCATTAGGGAGTATCCTGGCTTTATTATTATATCCTCTTGTTTCTAATTCGGCGGTATCTTTTACGGCTTTTGCCCTATTTTTAGGTGCGGCGATGTCGATTACGGCTTTTCCGGTACTGGCTAGAATTATTACAGAAAATAACTTACAGGGTACTAGATTAGGGACTTTGGCACTTACTTGTGCTGCGGTAGATGATGTGACGGCTTGGTGTTTGTTAGCCTTGGCAATTGCTGTGGGTAAAGCTAATGCTTCACCTGCTGCTACCAACTCGATGACAGGTGTTATTTTTACGGTTGGTGAAGCTCTATTATACATCGCATTGATGATGACATTAGGGCGATGGTTTCTGCAAAAATTATCAGCGCACTACAACCGCACAGAAAGGTTAAGTCAGGTGGTAGTGACAAGTATTTACATGGGTGTAATCGCTTCAGCTTTAATTACTGAATTAATCGGAATTCACCTAATTTTTGGGGCTTTTCTGATTGGTGCTGTTATGCCCAAAAATCCAAATCTAGTCCGTGAATTAGCTGAAAAAACTGAAGATTTTGTTCTCAGTGTTTTGCTGCCTGTATTTTTTGCTTATAGCGGTATTCGCACCCAAATTGGCTTACTCAATAGTCCTGAATTATGGTTACTATGTGGGCTAGTTGTGGCAGTAGCGATTATTGGTAAGTACGTTGGGACTTATGTGGCTGCACGTGTTTGCGGGATTAATAATAGAGAGGCTTCAGCTTTAGGTTGGTTAATGAATACGCGAGGATTAACTGAACTAATTGTCCTTAATATTGGTTTGAGTTTAGGCGTGATTTCTCCCTTACTATTCACTATGTTGGTGATTATGGCACTGGTTACCACTGTCATGACTTCACCTCTACTGGAATGGACTTATCCCAAAAATCTGATTAAGTTGGATATTTTAGAACCAGAAACTGCCACAGAAACCGATAGAGGTATTCTTCACCCAAGCTATCGTATTTTAGTCCCAGTTGCCAATCCTAATAGCCAGAAAGGATTATTGAAATTGGCGGTATCTCTGGCGGGAAATTCTCTCCAAACGGCGATAGTTCATCCTCTCAGTTTAATTGAATTGGAGGAAAACTATATGTTTGAAAGTACGCCAATTGAAGCAGAAAGATTAATTCAAGAAAGGCGTTATCATTTAGAAGAATTAATTCAAAGTTTGGAACCGCCAGAAGCCAGACAAATAGTACATCCCATCGTGCGGATTGCTAACGATGTAGCCAGAACAACAATAGAAATCGCTCAAATAGATGGAGCTAACCTTATCTTAATGGGATGGCATCGTCCCGCTTTTAGTACTAATCGTTTGGGAGGAAGAGTAGGCCAAATTCTCAGTACAGCCCAGACAGATGTTGCCGTATTTGTAGATCGAGGCAAGGAGAGAATTAGTAAAATTTTAGTACCTTATTCAGGCAATAGCCATGACGATTTAGGATTGGAACTTGCCCTCAGATTAATGGTGGATGACAATACGGGAAGCTTAATAGTTTTTAGGGTAGTGCAAGGGGAGGAAATTGGCAAAGAATTCAGCTACGAGTTTCGCACCTTAATGGGACAATTACCACAAAAAATCCGCGATCGCATTACCATAGAAGTAGTAGAAGCACTCGATCCCATCCAAGCTGTAGTTGCTAAATCAGAACATGTAGATCTTACCATTGCTGGTACTAGTCGCGCCTGGGGAATTGAACGGCAAACCTTGGGAAGATATACCGATAGATTAGCGATTGAATGTTCTTCTTCTTTGCTAATTACTCGCAGATATTCACAAGTTACATCTCACCTCACTTCAATCCTTTCTCTGACAAAAGATGAATCAGGAGTTACCTTATGAGCAGTCATTTTAGTCTCAAATCTCTCTTGTTTTATGGTACGGCCATCAGCTCAGTGGTAGTATTATTTAAAATTGTCACAGCTTACGGCAATACCAATCTCAAAGCAAATCCTCCCATTGATGGTTACTATCCCATCAGTAGCGAAAACTTACCAGACTGTCTCAAATCAGAATCCCTAGGATTAAACCTTCTACAATCTGGAGTTTATATCAATGGTACATTACTTTCTGGAGATACCCATAAAAAGACAACAACATCTATAGAAAATAACCCGTCTCTTAGCGGACAATTTATTAATCGAGAAATTAGTTTAACAGGAAAAGTACCATGGCTGACTAATTGCGATGAATCATCTAAATCCGGAAATCATAACTTGGTAAAAATCCAAGGAATTATTCAAGGAGACACCATCGCAGGTAAAATAAGTCTCAACAACATACCAGGAGGAGAATTTACAGCCACAAAAGAGTTACAGAAGGAAGAAGAAACTAATAAACATTAGTAAAGCATCTATTTGTAGGGTGCGTTACGCTCAAGCTAACGCACCATCAACTATTAGTAGCATTACTGCATAATTCCTATCTATAAAATCAGTATCTATCTATAAAATCAGTATAGGGAGCAATCTCAACCATGCTCAAACTTATCTATAAAATCAGAAAACCCCTCATCCTCTTCCCCCTTACCCTCTGTCTCACCCTCTTCCTCTCTCTCCCTTGGGTGAGTGCTACACTACCGCCTAAGCCTACACCTTGGCAAATTGATGGGATAGTGGCGGCACTTGATGATAGTTATCCTCAAGTGAAGGAATATGCTTTCGATAAATTAGCAGAATATGAAGCGCAAGATTTAAAAGCGGTCCTGAAGAAACCGGAGGATATTGCCCGGAAAGCCTTAAACTTCCTCAAAGATGAAAAGGTTGAGCCAGTTTTTCTTAGCTTTGCCATACCTGGTTTTGTTAATTTAGGAGAAGCAGGTGCTAAATACGCACCCCAAGATTGGCAAATTGATGGGATAGTTGCGGCTATTGATGATAGTTATCTTAAAGTGAAAAGTGTTGCTTTTTGGCAATTAGCCCAATATGATGCGCAAGAGTTGAAATTGGTGCTGAAGAAACCGGAAGATATTGCCCTGAAAGCTGTTAATATCCTCTCCGATGAAAAGGTTGACCCATATATTCGTCGCAATGCCGCATTTGCTTTGGGTAAATTAGGAGAAGCAGGTGCTAAATACGCCCCCGATATCCTCAACTTCCTCAAAGATGAAAAGGTTAAGCCATATATTCGTATGCGTGCCGCAGGTGCTTTGATTAAATTAGGAGAAGCAGGTGCTAAATACGCCCCCGATATCCTCAACTTTTTCAAAGATGAAAAGGTTGATCCAGGTGTTCGTAGCATTGCCGCATACGCTTTGGGTAATTTAGGAGAAGCAGGTGCTAAATATGCCCCCGATATCGCCAACATCCTCACAGATGAAAAGATTGCTCCAGATATTCGTAGCAGTGCCGCATCTGCTTTGAGTAGATTAGGAGAAGCAGGCGCTAAATACGTTCCCGATATCCTCAACTTACTCACAGATGAAAAGATTGCTCAAGGTATTCGTATGGGTGTCGCATTAGCTTTGGATAATTTAGGAGAAGCAGGTGCTAAATACGCCCCCAATATCCTTAACATTCTCTCCGATGAAAAGGTCTATCCAGGTGTTCGTAGAAGTGCCGCATATTCTTTGGGTAATTTAGGAGAAGCAGGTGCTAAATACGCCCCCGATATCCTTAACATTCTCTCTGATGAAAAGGTCGATCCAGGTGTTCGTAGCATTGCCGCATATTCTTTGGGTAAATTAGGAGAAGCAGGTGCTAAATACGCCCCCGATATCCTTAACATTCTCTCTGATGAAAAGGTTGATCCAGGTGTTCGTAGCAGTGCCGCATTAGCTTTAGGAATTTTAGGAGAAGCAGGTGCTAAATACGCCCCCGATATCCTCAACTTTCTCACGGATGAAAAGGTTGATCTAAATATTCGTAGGGGTGCCGCAGAAGCTTTGGGTGAATTAGGAGAAGCAGGTGCTAAATACGCCCCCGATATCGCCAACATTCTCCTCGATGACAAGGTTAATTCATATGTTCGTAGCAGTGCCGCATATGCTTTGATTAAATTAGGAAAAGCAGGTGCTAAATACGTCCCCGATATCCTCAACTTCCTCAAAGATGACAAGGTTGAGCCAAATATTCGTGTCAGTGTTGCAGAAGCTTTGGATAATTTAGGAGACGCAGGTGGTAAATACGTCCCGGATATCCTCAACTTTCTCACAGAAGAAAAGGTCAATCCATATATTCGTAGCAATGCCGCATATGCCGTGGGTAATTTAGGAGAAGCTGGTGCTAAATATGTCCCCGATATCCTCAACTTCCTCAAAGATGACAAAGTTAATTCAGATGTTCGTGACAGTGCCGCATATGCTTTGATTAAATTAGGAGAAGTTGGTGCTAAATACGTCCCAGATATCCTCAGCTTACTCACAGATGAAAAGGTTGATAAATATATTCGTATGCGTGCCGCAGAAGTTTTAGGTAAAATCAGAAAACTAGAAACTCAAGAGGATGTTATTGTCCTTAATAACATCTACCAACGAAATCAATCAGACTTGGAAGAGTGGCGATTTTTCACCTATTTCCTAGGTGGCGGCACAGATGAAGTAAAAACTCTCCTCCAATGGCTAGGCTATCCTCAAGAAACTCCCACTCAAGTCAAATACGAAGACGGCCAAAAAACACTCGAACTCTTTCTCAGTATCTGGACAGTATCTAACGACTTAAAAGGCTTACAAAAAGACTTAGCCGATAAAATAGCTGAAGTTACTAGCCAAGTCACTTGGAAACCTCAAGATATTACTCTGCTGGAAAGTCATTACAATAACCTGAAACAAGGGGGATACAACCAAGCCGATACCATTCAGGTTGCCATCAATAAACTAGGAGTTTAGTAGTGGCTCAATATTACAAGGAGCAACTTCAACCATGTTTAAACTTATCGATAGATAGATTATTATAGTTAGTGGTGTGTTAGCTTGCGCGTAACGCACCCTACATTTAGCAATTAGCAATTAGCAATTAGCAATTAGCCATTAGCCATTAGCCATTAACAAACCATGCCCAAAATCACAGGAAAAACCAAACTATTAGGAGTAATCGGAGATCCCATCGAACACTCCTTATCACCAGTAATGCACAACGCCGCGATCGCAAAACTCAATCTCGATTACATTTATCTACCATTCCCCATTAAAGCACAAGACTTACAAAACGCGATCGCAGGTTTTGCCGCTATCGGTTTGCAAGGATTCAGCATTACCATTCCCCACAAACAAGCCATTATCCCTTTCTTATCAGAAATATCAGATATCGCCCAATCTGTAGGCGCAGTCAACACAGTTTGGCGCACCGAAACAGGATGGAGTGGCACCAATACCGACGTAGCCGGATTCATTGCTCCCTTAAAAGCATATAATTGGGATTGGAGTCAAACTACAGCCGTAATTTTAGGTAATGGCGGTGCATCAAGAGCTGTCGTAGTTGGGTGTTATCAGTTAGGATGTAAATCTATCCATATTGTCGGTAGAAGTTGGGAAAAATTACAGCAATTTCAGGAAAGCTGGTTAAATTCCCCCCTACCAATAACTACTAATATCCATCCCGACTCAGAATTACCAGAATTAATCTCTCAAGCCGACTTATTAGTCAATACCACCCCTGTCGGAATGTATCCTCATATTGCAGAATCCCCGGTAAATCTAGATATAATGACAAGATTGAAAGAAACTGCCATTGTCTATGACTTAATTTACACGCCCAAGCCCACCCAATTTCTCAAATATGCCACCAAACAGGGCGCTACAGGAATTGATGGATTAGAAATGTTAGTACAACAGGGTGCAGCCGCCTTAGAAATTTGGTTACAACAAACACCACCCGCCGATATTATGCGGCAATCATTACAAGAATATTTAAAAGGTGAGAGTTAGTAACTCAGTTAGTAAATTATCGGGGCTAGTTTGGGGAATAAATTATAAATGTATTCACTAACTAACGCTTGATAGATTATTTACTCAAAGCCCCAGCGAGCAAGATGCTCGCACTACATATAGCAGTACAAATATAGATTAGGACATTCTTTTTGGGCTTATCCCCCCCTTATTAAGGGGGGCAAGGGGGGATCAAAACGTCCTAATCTCAACCCGTAGTGCTATATAAACAAGAATTAACTGTAATAGAGTTATACCATGTCTGGTAGCATCGCACTTGTATAAACAGGTTTGTAGTAAGCACTTTAGTGCCTAAATAGATTATGTTAAAACTAATCCAGCGAATTCCCGGCAGAGGCTACTTAATAATTTCCATCCTCATCTTTGCCGCAGCCAGCCCAATTACCCGCAAACTTACCCAACTTGGAGCTGATAACTTAATCAATGGCAGAAATCCCATTTCCTTTTGCAATCTCCTCTTTGTCGGGAATCTTTGCGCCTTAATCCTTCTCATTCTTATCTATGGCAAAGAGTGGCAAAATTTTCCTCTCAAACAACTTTCAATTAAAGATTGGATTGGCTTAGTATCAGTAGCCATTTTATCCGGCGCTTTAGCACCAGCATTAATCTTCATGGCACTGGAATTAACCATGGTAAATAATATCGTTTTGATTGGTAGAATCGAACCCCCACTCATATTAGTCTTATCAGTTTTATTACTCAAAGAAAAAGTAAATACCTGGGTATTTAGTGGCGCATTATTAGCATTTATAGGTGTTTTTCTAACCATCTTACTTCAGAAACCAGAAGTACATACAGTAAATATGGGAGGAGGTTTCGAGCTAGGCAAAGGCGAAATCATGGCAGGAGCCGCTTCAATTTCTGGAGCAATTGCCACCATCATTAGCAAAGTTACCCTTCGTCAAATACCCATAGGGATATTTAGCATAATTAGAACAATAATAGGTACTATAGTATTTTTTGCGATCGCACTCATTATATATGGCCCCATGCACTTTTTCGATATATTTTCCCCCTTCCTCTGGCAATGGATGTTCATTTACAGCGCAGTTATCGTCGTTGGGGGACAATTATCCTGGTTTATCGGCTTAAAAAAAACCACCGCATCTGACGTTTCCTTAGCTAGCTCATTTAGCCCAATCGCTGGCATATTAGCAGCCTACTTTATTTTAGGAGAAGCCCCCACCTTACCTCAATATATCGGCGGCACTATTATTATCGGCGGCATCGCCCTAAATCAGATAGGCGTATCAAAATTCACTCTCCAAACTCCCACTGCACCTCAAATTACAGAAAAAGAAATGGATAGGGAAGTTGGGTTTAAAGGAATTTAAAAAGAAGTTATAGCAATTGACAATTGTCAATTATTTTATGGTAATCAAACCGTTGATGAGGCAAGGGTACAAAGCTCTCTTCATGATGTTATTTCTGTCTTAATCGATGTGGCGGTTGCTATAAAATAGGGTTTGCTGAAAAAGTCTT
>DOIX01000244.1:2054-31265 GCA_003511885.1 Cyanobacteria bacterium UBA11153 | reverse complement strand
GAAGAGTTTTCTGGAAGGCAATTTTCTAGTTTAAGTTAAAAAGTGTATGAATTTTGAGGGGTTAAATTCCTATTCCTGGTACTTTTAACTAACTGCTATTGAGCTTTTCGCTCATTGCCGTCAAGGTTAATGACTTATACAGCAAGCCCTAACTATACAATAATTGTAGGGGCGGGTTTAAAAACACTATTTTCGGCAGAAAAAATAGCCTCAATTCAAAATCCACCCGCCCTTACTTAGCATAATACTATTACTGAATCGCCATCGAAGAACGTCCATAAAGCAAAGCTTTTGTCGCCGATTCCCCTGCTCGACGCAACTGTCGATTTAGCTGTACATTCAACAGTACCAATCCTAAAGACTCAGCAACTATCGCCATCAAAACACTACTCGTGGCAGCATTTTCAATGGTAGCCCAAGGAAATCCAGACACTAACCAGGCAGACGAATCACTCGATAGAGATAGGAAAGCAAAAACAATCGGCGGTAAAATAATTAATCCCATCACCGTGCCTGCTGCCCAAATTGCCCGCTTGGGTGTTTTCATGAAGAGCATAAGCTGGACTATGGAAGCGTAGAGAACGATAATGCTCATATTGAGAATTAGTCCCCAGAGGGCAGGCTCCTTGTATTGGTTATCAGGCCAAAGGAGTATCCAAGGTAGTATGATTAAGGATGCGATCGCAGAATTCATCACTACAGCCAATACAGCGGGACTAGTTTTCCCCCAGATTAATTCTGCAACAATCCCACCTTTCCTGACAGAAAGTTTTTGATGGCGGTAACGCGCCCAATCCTGCATGGCTTGACGGTGGGGACTTAAGGCGGCAATTAAACCTAAAAATAGGATGAGATTGAATACCATCAGGATTTGCCAATTCTCAAACACTCCTTTTGGATAACTTTTCCACTCTTCCACTTTAGGATTCATGGCAAATCCCAGGAGTATGAAATTAAAGCAAGCTGTTAGTAAATAACTTTGGCGCTTGCTGAGTAATGTGGCATGAGGATTGTGGAAATAACGTTTTAAACCCTCCCACATCAAATAACTCCATAACCCGCAGTTGGCGATAGCTAAAGCCGAAATACTCAAACCTTTACTACCCACAGGTAAATAAAACCACAGCAAATTGAGGAAACCATTTTCCCCACCATCATAATTGTAGGCAGGATTATCCAGAAAATGACCGCCAATTAAATAAGGTAATAAAATTGCCGGATGAAATAGCGATAGCCAATCAAAAGGAGCATTAAGGGATTGACTATAATTGATAGCATTAGTCATGATGAAAAGGAACATCAAGACTGTACCCGCACCCAACCAAGCTTGAAAAGTGCCCAGCCAATTACCCACCAAACCAAATAGTAATGCGGCACTGTAAAAGAATAAACAGCTAGCAACAATGACACCGTAGAAACCGACAATGTGAATCGCAGGGATATCGGCGCTGAAAGCCGCTGTCAGATGTAAAGGGATAGCCAGCGCGATTCCCAGATAAAGCAAAATTGGTACACCTAATAGTTTTCCTCCTAATATATTCATACTGGAACTAGGAGTTAAACGCAAAAAGTTCAGCGTACCTTTCCCTTCCTCCTTCGATAAATCGGCAATTAACATGTAAGTACCGACAACCAAGAGACTAAATATCCCAATTAAACTCATCCAGAGAAATACTCTTTCCCACCATAATTCCCAATTAATGAAAAAACCACCCAAATTGTCGCTAATACACAAAGGTGAACTATACTCTTTACGAGAACCAGTGCAGAAAGGATTAGCGAGAGAATTAGCGTTATTCTCATCTAAAACTGGTAACTTACTGCTAAAACTCATTAGTAATAGCAGTTGTCCCAGGAGAGCAGCCGCTACGGAAATGAGAATATTCCGAGGTATCAGCCGCCCCTTTAGTTCCCTAAATAACTGAGGATTTAACTCCCCTAGCTGATTGATTATATTGACTGTCATTATTTATTCTCCATGTAATTAGAAGAGGTGATATTGCTTTTGTTTGTAGTAAGCACTTCAGTGCCCCAAAAGCTTGTACTTCCAAGCACTCAAGTCCTGACTGCAAACCTTTCTTTTTATACTACCAATGTCACCGGACTTGATCTGAGATGTGAGGCGTGAAAGGCAATAAAATCCTAAATTATCGATCCTTTCCTATATTTATCCTAAACTCTCAGATACTTTAGCCTGCTTTTCCTATCATTGTCAGGATTGTTACCAAATTTGAAACAGGTATCCCTCTCTGATGGAATAGCACTATTAACTATATTAAAAGCTTCCTCAAAAATCAGCCATATACTGGGATATTATATTGATAAGCGATCGCACTGAGATAGCTTAGATTATAGCCGCCACAAGGATGCGGAGAAGTTCTTCCAAATCTGTCGGTACTTTATATAACTCTAAATCTTGCTCAATCCGCCTTTCCTGACGGTGAAAGAGTCCAAATCGCCACACATCCCCTGTTGTTACTGCACCACAAAGGATGGGCGCTTCGGAATTTGTCCAGCTATCCACAGCAATTAACTCCACCGCCAATTGTGTAAAGCCTCTTGCTAAATCAGCATTCTTAGCTTCAATGACTAAAAGAGAGCGATCGGAAAAGAGATAATAGTCCAAATCTCCTTTAAGACGATCGTTAACCACAATGGGATATTCAATCCGTAACTTACAATGGCTATAGTGACATAGATCGATGAGGATTGGGGCAATAAGTAGCTCTCGACGGGCTGCCTCACTAGTTAAACTAATATAGCCCAAGCTTTCCTCGATCCGACCCCGCAAATCCTCAATCCGATCCAATTCTCCCTCAAACTTGCTCAGATTCAGTCTCCGGCGTGAGAAACTACAGTCAAACTCAGCTAAAATATCATCTGGCTCAAAATTTAACTCATAGTAGTTTCTGAAAGTATATGCTTTTCCTGGATCTAGGATGGGACGTTTAGACATAAGTAGTTAAGAAGTTCTCAATTCCTGAAACTATTGATTTTACGACTTTCTTCCTGAGCCAAGAGCCAATAGCCCCTAGTCCCTTACGCATTTCTGGCAACGTTTACGGAGTAAAATTCAGTTATGGCAGACACCTACCGCATTACCCTACTACCTGGCGATGGCATTGGTCCGGAAATTATGACAGTAGCGGTAGATGTTTTGAAGGTTATCGCAGGACAATTCGATCTTAGCTTTAATTTTAAGGAAGCACTCATTGGTGGTGCAGCGATTGATGCAACAGGGAATCCTTTACCGGATGAAAGCCTGAAAACCTGTCAAGATAGCGATGCCGTCTTACTTGCAGCTATTGGCGGATACAAATGGGATAACCTCCCCCGCCATCAACGCCCGGAAACTGGTTTATTAGGATTAAGGGCAGGATTGGGATTATTTGCCAATTTACGGCCTGCCAAAATCTTACCTCAATTAATCGATGCCTCCTCTTTGAAGCGAGAAATTGTCGAAGGTGTCGATATCATGGTAGTACGGGAACTGACAGGCGGAATTTACTTCGGTCAGCCCAAAGGTATTTTTACTACAGAAACCGGAGAAAAGCGCGGTGTCAATACCATGGCATATACAGAAGCAGAAATTGACCGTATTGGCAGGGTAGCATTTGAAACAGCACGGAAACGAGGGGGAAAACTCTGTTCCGTAGATAAAGCTAATGTATTAGAAGTATCGCAGTTATGGCGCGATCGCATCACTAACCTGGCATCTGAATATCTCGATATCGAATTATCTCATCTTTATGTTGACAATGCCGCCATGCAGCTAGTGAGAGCGCCCAAACAATTCGATACAATCGTCACAGGTAATATGTTTGGTGATATCCTATCTGATGCTGCTGCGATGCTGACAGGGAGCATCGGTATGTTACCTTCTGCTAGTTTAGGGGCAAGCGGTCCGGGAGTTTTTGAACCAGTCCATGGCTCCGCACCGGATATCGCAGGTGAAGATAAAGCCAATCCCTTAGCACAGGTATTGAGTGGAGCAATGATGTTACGCTACGGCTTAAATCAATCTCAAGCAGCAGACAGGATCGAGGAAGCAGTACTTATGGTCTTGGATAAAGGATATCGTACAGGAGATATCATGTCACCCGGCATGACTCAGGTAGGTTGTCGCGGGATGGGAGAAGCTTTGCTTGACGCAATCGCACTCCTGAAATCTTAGTATATTAATCAACGGTTCGTAGTAGGCACTTCAGTGCCTCAAAAAACGATCGATTTTCGCAACCGTACTGGTAGATTAAAGTCATCAAGCTGAAACAAGAGGGTTGGGCCGGTGGTATACTCATCAAGGCAATGGCAAACGGAATATAGAGAGAGGACAGACATACCCATATTATTAGATCCTACTCTCCTCAGAGCAGCACGGCAGATCTACCGCCTGTATTATGAAGTTCATCCAGACATTCCGCAACGTCCGGCAGGTGTCGCCATTGATAAATTTACCCATCGCGGTAAGTTAATTTTTCGGCAAAAACCGATTCTTTTACCACAGGAATGTTTTGTCCCTTTCAGTCAGCTTGAAGCTGAGATGTATTAGTTGTTTGTTTTTGGTTGTTTGTTACAGATAGAGGCTTTCAAGCTGAAAACTCAAGTTAACTTATGCCAGCTAAAGACTTATTTCATAATACAGTTAAAACATCTCTCGAAAAAGATGGGTGGACAATTACTGACGAGAATCTGTTTATTAAAATCGATAAAATTGAATTTTATATAGATTTAGTGGCAGAGAGAATCTTGATTGCCGAGAAAGCTGGTCAAAAGATCGCAGTAGAGGTAAAATCTTTTACAGGAGCATCTGTAGTAAGTGAATTTCACACAGCCCTGGGTCAGTTTCTCAATTATCGCTCGGCTTTAAGGAAAAAGCTGCCAGAGCGAATTTTATATTTGGCAGTGTCTTTTGATATTTATGATGATTTTTTTCAAAGTAGTTTTATTCAAGAAATAATCGCAGAACATCAAGTAAAATTGCTGGTTTTTGAGCCCCAAAAAGAGGAGATTGTTTTATGGATAAAATAAACTACAGTGAAGTAGTGCAAACGGTTATTAAAGGTCATGGCAGAAATTGTTTAAATAATAATACAGAAGTGCAATTGATCTTTGATACGGAACGAAATCGCTATCAATTATTGCATATCGGCTGGGAGGGTTTGAGTCGAGTATTTGGCTGTATTATCTATGTGGAAATTAAAGATGGAAAAATTTGGATTGAACGAGATGGTACGGAAATAGGAGTTGCTAATGAATTGGTTGAAGCTGGAGTGCCCAATCAAGATATTGTTTTAGCATTTCATGCTCCTTATAAACGGAAATTTACGGAGTTTGCTGCTAGTTGAAATAGTAATGGAAACTTTAACAGTAACTCTCGCTTATATAATAGTATTCGCCCTGGGTGCGTCAATAGGAAGCTTCCTCAACGTAGTAGTTTACAGGATACCAGCTAACATATCAATTCTGTGGCCCCCTTCCCGTTGCCCCCATTGTCTCCATAAACTAGGAAAGCGAGAAAATATTCCCGTATTGGGCTGGATACTATTAAAAGGGCGATGTCGCCATTGTAAAACCAAAATTTCTCCACGATATCCTCTAGTTGAAGCGATTACAGGAATAATATTTCTCCTGGTATTTGCCCGATACGATATTAGTATCGAAACACTAGGATACTGGAGCTTCCTAAGCTGGTTATTAGCCCTATCATTAATCGACTTAGATACCATGACACTCCCCAATCCCCTCACACAGTCAGGATTGATAGCAGGATTATTATTTCAAGGAATACTTGGTTTTGCCCAGACATCTCAACTATCAGGAATATCATCCCACTTAATGACAGGGATAATTGGAGGAGTTGTCGGTATCTGGTTATTCGACATTATCTCATTTAGCGGTTCCATCCTATTTAGAAAAACAGTCATGGGTGGAGGCGATGCCAAACTCGCAGCCATGATGGGAGCATGGTTGGGGTGGAAATATCTGCTATTATCAGGATTTTTAGCCTGTCTAGTAGGAGCATTTGGAGGAGGAGGCGCGATCGCACTAAAATTAATTAATCGTCAACAACCCATACCCTTCGGTCCGTTTCTCGCATTAGGTGCAGCCTTAACCCTATTCTGCGGCGAAGCCATCCTCTCTACCTACCTACACTTATTTTTCCCCATAGCCCTAAAATTCTAGATTAACCATCCTCACTTTGCGCCCTACTCTGACGAGAAGCCGCTTCGCGTCTATGCGATTTCCTTTGCGCCCTTTGCGTTAAAAATAAATACATATTCCCACACCACCATTATGACAACTACCATCAACACAACAAACACCCTAACCTCCCGACTAGTCAACGGATTACTTGCCATTAAACCCCTAGCCGACTTCGCCAAACATCAAGCCCGCACAATGATGATTAAACGGGCAGAAGAAATAGGCGTACCTTGGACAAAAAAAGTCGAGGAATTCCGTACTATTAACTGGGAGACATACCTCAATCAAGTGCAAAATCGGGAATTAACCTATCCCGACTATTATGTATGCTCCTTCCACGCTTATGAAAAGGGAAACCTGAGTTGGGAAGCAGCATGGGAAGTAGAATCAGCAGCTTATGCAGTCCATGCGAAAATATGGCCTGATGCAGGAGCAAAAGGCGACCCCAAACTACGTCAAAGCTACCACGATATTATCAAAAAACAAATTACGATCCAACCCCAGGATATCCTCGACTTAGGATGCAGCGTCGGGATGAGTACCATTGCCTTACAAGAGACATATCCTCAAGCCCAAATTACCGGAATAGACTTATCTCCTTACTTCCTCGCCGTAGCCCAATATAACTCCGAACAAAACCATCATCATATCACCTGGAAACACAGTACTGCCGAAGCAACTGGATTACCAGATAAATCCTTCGACATCGTATCTTCCTTCCTCATGTTCCACGAATTACCCCAAAAACCAACCACAGAAATCATTAAAGAAGCCAAAAGATTACTTCGCCCCGGCGGTTACTTAACCATTATGGATATGAATCCTCAATCAGAAATTTACGCCCAAATGCCACCCTACATTCTCACACTACTCAAAAGTACCGAACCCTACCTAGACGAATACTTCACCCTAGACATAGAAAAAACAATCATCGAAGCAGGATTCCATCAACCCACCATCACCCCCAATAGCCCCCGACATCGCACCATCATCGCCCAAGCCAAATAACTGCCCCTCTCCTCAAACGAGGCTGGTATGGTTTTTTTTTAACGCAAAGGTACGCAAAGGTTAGCGCAAAGGCACGCAAAGGTTTGTACCATCTGTAGTGGGCAATGAATTGCCTACTACTAGCTATATTACCGTTTCCATATTCCCCATTCCGTGAATAGCGATCGCATAATTTATTGATATACAAAACAAAAATTAACTTAAGAGCATACCTGATTCCGTAATTTTACGGATGCTAGTGGCTTCTGGTTTAATCATCATTAAGTAGAAATACAGAGGAATGGTAGGAGAGGGTGCCATGTCTGAGATGAGCAATCAGAGGCAACAAATCCAACAAATCCCCGACTTCTCCCAGAAGTCGGGGATCTCAATATCTTGCGGTATGGCTTCCCCCATTTTAGCGATCGCATTTTCGGTCAACTCAACTCTAGCCCAAGTTACCCCGGATAGCACTTTAGGGGTTGAAAGTTCGATTATTACTCCTAATATTATCATTAAGGGATTGACTAGCGATCGCATTGATGGGGGTGCAATTCGAGGTGCTAATTTATTCCACAGTTTCAGTGATTTTAATATAGGTGATGGAGAGCGAGTTTATTTCGGTAATCCTGTGGGAATTGCCAATATTTTTAGTCGCGTGACGGGTAATAATCCTTCGGATATTTTGGGTACTTTGGGTGTAGATGGTGGTGCTAATTTATTTTTGCTTAATCCCAATGGGATTATTTTTGGGGAAAATGCTCAATTAGATATTCGGGGTTCGTTTGTGGCGAGTACGGCGAATGGGGTGGTTTTTGATAATGGCTTTGAGTTTAGTGCAAAGAATCCAGAATCACCGCCACTTTTGACTGTTAATGTCCCGATTGGTTTGCAATATGGAGCTACAGCAGGTAGCATTAATGTAGATCGGTCTAGACTAGTGATGCCAACTGGAAAAACCTTAATGCTAGTTGGTGGCGATATCAGCTTGATTGGTGGGTTTGTGAGAGTTCCAGGGGGTAAGGTAGAGTTAGGAAGTGTAGGTGGTACAGGTATGATTGGACTAAATGTTAATAGTAATGACCTTAGTTTAATCTTTCCTAATAGCGTACCGCGAGGAAATATTTCGTTGACCAATACTAGTAACGTTAATGTACGTGCTGATGGTGGTGGTAGTATTATTATTAATGCTCATAATTTGGATTTATTGCAAGAAAGTACACTGCGGGCTGGTATAAATTTTGGGTTGGGTTCTGTTAATGCTGAGGCTGGAGATATCGAGATTAATGCAACAGGATTAATTAGCATGGAAAATGCCAGCTTTATTTCTAATGCGGTACTAACTGGAGCAACAGGAAAGGGTGGAGATATCAAGATTATTACAGATTCGCTATCAGGAATTGAGGGTTCGGAAGTATTTGCTAGTACTTTTGGTAATGGAGATGCTGGAAATATAAATATTCAAGCTAAGAATACGGTTTTATTTGATGGAGAGGGTAGCTTTGCTGGACTACCCAGACCAAGTGGGGTAATTAGTGAAGTGGAAGAAATTGGGGTGGGAAAGGGAGGCAGTGTAAATATTGAGGCAGGTTCGCTATTTGTTAATAATGGGGCTATTGTCACTACCAGAACTTTTGGTCAGGGAGATGGGGGGAATATTATTCTAAATGCCGATGACATTTCCTTTGATGGAGTGGGTGCAGATGGCTTAACAGGTGGTGCATTTAGCAGCGTCAAAATAGGAGCTGAAGGGAATGCTGGTAGTATTAATGTTCATGGGAATAATCTCTCTTTAGCTAATGGTGCTGCGATCAGTAGTAGTACAAATGGAGAGGGAAATGCAGGGACAGTTACAATTAATGCAGATACAGTTTCTTTTGATGGAGAAGGACGAGAAACATTAGGATTTAGACAATCTAGTGGTGCTTACAGTGCTGTACAATGGGTAGGTATAGGTGATGCTGGTAGCGTTAATATCATCACCAGGTTGCTCTCTCTTACCAATGGTGCTGTTGTAACTGCTACCACTTTGGGAGAGGGAAATGCTGGTAGTGTGAATATTCATGCCGATAGTATTTCTTTAGATGGACAGGGACCAGATTTATATTCTAGTGGTGTATACAGTAGTGTGGGAGCTACGGATGTCGGAGAAAGAGGACTTGGTAATGCTGGTGGGATTAATATTACGACAAGATCTCTTTCTGTAACTAATGGCGCTCAATTAAATGCGGCTACCACCCTTGGGAAAGGAGATGCAAGCACAATAAATATTAACGCTGATACAGTATCTTTTGATGGGCAGGGTGCTAATTTTTACTCTAGTGGTGCATACAGCCGAGTTGAATCAGGCGCTGTGGGCAATGGCGGGGACATCAATCTTAGTACCAGGTTGCTATCTGTAACTAATGGCGCTCAACTGCAAGCTAGCACATTGGGAGAAGGGAGTGCTGGAAATATTCAGATTAATAAAGCTGATTCCATAATTCTCTCTGGAGTCGGGAGGAATGGAGTTTCCAGTGGCATATTTACTAGTACAGAAGAAGGTGCAATAGGTAAAGGAGGAGAAATTACAGTTAATACAAATAACTTGCTAATAGAAGATGGGGCAGTTGTAAATGCCCGAACACTTAATGCTAGCGATGGAGGTAGCATTACAATTAATGCCAATACTATTGAAGCAGTTAACGGGGGACAAGCGATCGCCACCACGAGCGCTAGTGGTAATGCAGGAAATATCACTCTCAATGCAATTAATCGCATTACCCTTTCTGGTACTGATAGTACGTTTGCTAATCGTTTGGCACAGTTTGGTGAGGATATTCTTGTCAATGAAAGTGCTGCTAGTGGGGTATTTGCTAACACTCAAGGATCGGGAAGTGGGGGACAGCTAAAGATTTTGACAGGGGAGTTGGTTATCCAGCAGGGGGCACTGGTATCTGCTTATACTCTTGGTACAGGTGAGGCGGGGACATTGACAGTTAATGCTGATTCTGTGGAAGTGATTGGCACTTCAATTAATGGATTTCCTAGTGGCTTATCTACAGATACTATTGGTACAGGTGATGCTGGTGACTTGACTCTTAATACAAGGTATTTAGTTGTCCGGGATGGGGCACTAGTAACAGCTTCCACTTATAGCCTAGGGAAAGGTGGAAACTTGACGATAAATGGCACAGAATCTATCGAACTTAGTGGAACTTCAGCTAATGGTTTGGCTAGTGGTTTATACGCACAAGCTTTTAGCGATGGTAATGCGGGAAACTTGACAATTAATAATGCCCAAAATTTGATAGTGCGGGATGGGGCAAAAGTTACAGTAGCTGCTGGGACAACAGCAAATGCTAGGATACCTAATTTTCCCCCCTTGGATTTTCCTCCTGGTATTGTTGGTCTTCGTATTCCTGCTTATGACGCAGATGCGACAGGTAATGCAGGTAACATAAAAGTAACTGCGAATTCAATTTTCCTAAATAATCAAGGTAAAATTATTGCTCAAACTGATTCCAGTGAGGGCGGAAATATTACCCTAAACGTGCGAGATTTATTACTCCTGCGCGACAATAGTTCAATCTCCACTACCGCAGGTACTATTCAAGCAGGTGGAAATGGTGGGAATATTACAATTAATTCCCCCTTTATTGTGGCGATTCCTTCTGAAAATAGCGATATTACGGCTAATGCTTACTTCGGTAATGGTGGTCAAGTTAATATTACTGCTCAAGGTATTTATGGGCTAGGATTTCGTCCGCGTTTGACTCCTTTGAGTGATATTACTGCTAGTTCAGAATTTGGGTTGAATGGGGATGTGGTAATTAATACGCCAGATATCGATCCGAGTCGCGGTTTAAATGAGTTACCACAGTTAGGAGATAGTGGGGAATTGTCACAAGTTTGTCAAGCAGGTAGCGGTGAAACTGCTGGAGAATTCGCTCATACCTGGCGCGGTGGAAAACCTCCTAATCCTACTAATATTAGGGAGTCGCTTAATAATAATTCCGGTTGGGTAGATTCGCACTTTATTGCCAATGATAATCATATTACTGGCAAGGCAGCAAGTCGTCAGATTATCGAAGCCCAAGGATTTGCGACAAATGAACGAGGAGAGGTGGTAGCGCTTATTACTAATCCAGCTAATTTTTCACCTCATGATGTTTCTGCTGTACCGTCGGGTTGTCGTCAGAATTTGGTGAATTAATGGAGTGCAATTTAATTCTATAATTGTTAAATCTATGAGAATAAACAGATTTGTATTTTTCCGTAAACAGAATTTACGCGGTGATATTAATAATAATGGAGATGGTGCGTTATGCTTTGCTAACGCACCCTACGGAGGGAGGTTTGGCGTAAGTTTTAGGAAATTAAGGTTGATGCTGAAATATTTATTTCTCGCCCTAGCTATCATCTTATTAATTATTTGGGGACAGGGTAAGTTAGGTAATTTAGGGATATCTCCTGTTTTGGCTTCGACTGCGCCAGAAAAATTGGTAATTCAAGCTAGTTTTCTGACAAATGAAGGTCATCGGCTGTTGGCTTTAGGTGACAATGAGGAAGCGTTAGAAACCTGGCAACAAGCGCTGGATTTGTACGAAAAATTAGGTAATAATGAAGGTGTTATTGGGAGTCGAGTGAATCAGAGTATTGCTTTGCAAGCTTTAGGGAGATATCGTTATGCTTGTCAGGTTTTATTACCTGCTTTAAATATAGATACCATTTCTCGAAAATCGCTGGAGGTTGATTCCTGGATATATGATTACTTCAGCCATTGGATCTCTCCAGTTACTTTTAGGAAATGGTATAATATCTGCGATCCTGCAACTGAGGAAAGCCAAATTATTCCGGAACAACCTCATAGTTTGATAAGTGCAACAGCGTTACGGACTTTTGGTGATACTTTGCGGAATATTGGGAAGCTAGATTTGTCCAATAAAGCTTTGCAGAAAAGTTTACAAATTGCTAAGGATTATCAATCAGATCTAGATATTAGTGCGGCTTTGCTCAGTTTGGGTAATACGGAACGCGCTTTATATAATCAAGCAGTAGATAAATACGAGAGAAATAATTCAGGGCGGAATGAAAGAAGAAATGAAGCAAAAATGAAAGTAGAACAAGCTTTAGAATACTACAGAAATGTAACAAATTATCCTGGTATTCAAATTACCCAAATTCAAGCAAAAATTAACCGACTGAGTTTGTTGCTGGAATTAAATAAATGGTTGGGTGAGGAAAAGCAAGATCCGGAAACAGAGGCTTTAATACCGGAAATCGAATCAGACATGGCTAGTTTACCTGACAGCCAGATAACAGTTTACACTAAGATCAATTTCGTTAAGATTCTTAGTTCACTTGAAAAGAAAGATGAGGCGATTAAATCTGCAAAAGATGCGTTGCACCAGGCTGAAATGTTAAAAGATGAAAGGACGAAAGCTTATGCTATGGGTACTCTTGGTAGTCTATATGAGGAAATTAATAATTTAGATAATGCAGAAAAATTCACTACAGAAGCTAGTAATATTGCTCAATCAATTCAGGCTTATGATATTGCTTATCAGTGGGAGTGGCAGTTAGGAAGAATATACAAAAAACAGGGACAAGTTAAAGGTGCGATGCCGCAGGCGCTGCGGGAAGCCAGCATTGCGGCTTATGATTCTGCTGTCAAAGACTTGGAAATTGTGCGCCAAGATTTGTTATCTATTAATCGAGATATACAATTTTCTTTTCAAGATGATGTGGAACCTCTTTATCGAGAATTCCTGGAATTACTCTTAAAAGAGAATACTACTTCAGAGAATCTCAAGACAGCTATTCAAGTTACTCAGTTGCTGCAATTAGCTGAGTTAGAAAACTTTCTGCAATGCGACTATTCTCAGTTAGAATCTATCGATAAACTAGAGAAACAACCTGATGCAATTATTTACCCAATTATTGGGGAAGAGGAAGATAAAGTTAAAATAGATGTGATTGTCGAATTGCCCGGTTTAAAACAATTAAAACGTCACACTAACATCATCAACAAGACAGAATTTGACAAGACTTTAGATCAACTGCGAAAAAGGTTATCAGATAAGGATAATGATGTTAATGAATTAATTCTACCTCCAGCCCAAAAACTATATGACTGGATCATCCGCCCTGTTAGAGATGAATTACCAGACAAGGGAACATTGGTATTTGTTTTGGATAGTACTTTGCAGGGTATTCCCATGACTATACTTTATGATGGAAATGAATATTTGATTGAGAAATATAGTGTTGCTGTTAGCTTTGGTTTCCAATTTGAAGATGCTAAACCATTGCCATCAAAAGGGTGGAATGTTCTCCTAGCGGGAGTGAGTGAAAAGGCTAAGAGTTTTACTCAAGATACTCAAGATTTACCTGCTTTACCGAGTGTAAAAGAAGAATTAAATAGGATTAGAGATACAGTAGAAACTGAAGAGATTTTAAATCAGCAGTTTACTAAACAAGCACTGAAAAACCAGATGGAAGCAACTGCTTTTCCTGTAATTCACTTAGCGACTCATGGTACATTTAGTTCCAATCCTGAAGACACAGTAATTTATGCCTGGGATGAAAAGATTGAGCTAAAAGAAATCGATGGGTTACTCCGTCAGAGAGGACAAATTAGCGATAAGCCAATTGAATTAATTGTTCTCAGTGCTTGCGAGACAGCTAAGGGAGATAAGAAAGCTGCTTTGGGGATTGCTGGAGTTGCTTTAAGAGCTAGATCCCGTAGTGTTGTAGCAAGTTTGTGGACAATTAATGATAATTCTACTGCATCATTTATGGCTCAATTTTACCAGGAGTTAAACAAGGGGATGACTAAGGCGGAAGCACTCCAAAATGTGCAAAAAGATTTCCTACATAACCCTAAATACAGTGGTTATGAACATCCTTATTTTTGGTCTGCTTTCATTCTCGCAGGTAGCTGGCTTTGATCTTTATTATATAGTAATAAACCAGGCGGTTAGGATACCAATAAATTCAGCTAAGTGATACTTATCCTTAAGATAGGGTGAAGCATTCGGATATTAAACCCTGGGATTATGACAAAAATTATCCTCCGAATGCTTCACCCCTACCAAATCCCTCTCTTTTTACAAAATTCCCCCCTTTTTAAGGGGATTAGGGGGGATCTAAACTAACTCCCACAAAGGAGTCTATTGGTTTAAATTTTGCAATTTTTTCTCCATAATATTAGCACGTTCTATTTCTCCCAGAGATTCATATTCAGTCTTGGCTGTTTCATACCATTGAATTGCTAAATCTCGGTTGGGAATTTCTTCGTAGAATTCTCCTAAATATTGCGCCACTCGCGCAGCAAATTCCAGCTTATTTAAGCTTTGATAACTAGCGCGTGCCGATGTGAGGCTAGCGATTACTTCTTCGCTCTTGTCTAAAGTATCATACACCTTACCTAGTTTCAATTGGATTTCTGCTTGACTATTCCTATCGTTGAGATTTCCTGCCAGATTGAGGGCTTTCTGATAAGGAGTTTCGGCTAATTTTGGTAAGTTTGCCTGGATATATAGATCTCCCAGCATTTGATAAACTGTTATATTTTCACTCTCATTTTTTATGGCACTATTTAGGGTTTGAATAGCTGCGGTAAGGAAATCATTTTTTTTGTAAATTTCAGCTATTTGGATGGCTTTGTCATCAGGGGTTAGCTGGGAATTAGCAATATTTTGGGTAGCAGTTTGGATACTTTGTTGCTGGGCTTGATTGGGTAGCCTAAATATTACACGCCCTGACTTTATCTTATCATTGATAATAGTCTCCACTATCACTTCATAATCGTTGTCTAATTCTAATGGGGCTTTGTCGCTTGGATAGAGGATTTCCGTTTGGTTTTCTACTATTTTTTCCCAAAGGATTTTTTCTGAATACTCGATTCGCACGCTGTAACTAGTTGCACCTGAAATAGGAAACCATGATATAGTTGGTTTATTATTTAGTAAAGAGCCTCTGGTGGGGCTAATAATAGTAATATTAGCAGCAGGATTGCGACCTCCTCTACGGCGACAAGGCAAATTAGGATTTTCGGGACATGGATTCTGCGCTAGAAGTAAATTGCTGCTGGTATCTTTGAGTAATTCAGCGGTGACTGGAAGTGGAGTTATGGCAATTAAGTGAATTCCAGCTAGCGGTAGTGTTAATACTGGTAAAATCAAGGTTTTATAATTCATAGTGTTTCTCCTCAATCCTTTAAATATCTGTCTGCATCAAGTTGCCAATTTTCTACTTCTGGTAAGTTTTTTGAGTCATATTCTCGGCACTTTTGCCAGAAGGGTAAGGCGGCTTGGGGATTGCTATCTTGTAGTGTTTTTGCAACTAAACAGTAAGCAGCAGCTCTTTTTTCTTTGTCCAAACGAATCGCTTCTCGGAGGGCTTTTTCAGCCGACGAGTAGTCACCTTGTTGTAAGTATGCCCAACCAAGATTTTTATATAAACTCGATCTAAGATTGGCTATTTGATGCCAATCTAAGGAAGTTTGCTCTAAAGTATTCAAGATTAGGTTAATCGCCAGGGCATAATTCCGCTTTTCCTTGATTTGCAAACGGGCGTAATCATTAGTAGCAGTTGCTCCAATTTCTCCTTTATCTACCATAGCTAGCTTATATTTTTCAATAGCTTTATTCCCATCGCCAAATGCTTCATAAAGACCACCGATATTATAGTGAATTGTTGCTCTTGTTTCAAGGTTGCTTGTTTTTTTGAGGGCAAGTTGGTATTGTTTGAGGGCGCAGTCATATTCCTTTTGTTCTTGACAAGCCCAGCCTAAATCGCTATGGATTACGGCATTATTGGGGTCGAGTGCGATCGCGTTTTCTAACTTTTCCCTAGCTAGATCGATTTGTCCCCTATTAAGATATTCTCTTCCCTCAAGGTGGTTAGATCTTGCATTGACTGGAATATACAGCCAAATTCCGGCGATTACCAGGGTTATCAATCCTGCTACCATTAGTTTAAATTTGGGAGAATTGACGAGTCGCAAGGCAATTTTTATTAACAAACCTCGCTTGGTTAAATAAGGTAAAATATCCCCAGCATTTCTAGGTCTATTCCCTGGCTGAAACGCCATCATCTGATCGATAAAATCAGCCAAAGGTTGAGAAATTTGTGGTGCTTTGTCTCGCCAGATTAACTTACCAGTTTGAGGATGCTTTGGCAAATCCACGGGAGATTTCCCCGTCATTAAATGAACAAAAGTACGCCCAAGAGCAAAGAAATCAGATTCCGGACTAGCTTTCCCATCCAGTTGTTCGGGTGGCGTGTATCCTCCTGAAAAAATTGTTGTTACCATTTCTCCTGCAACTTTCCCCTGGTAAGTTGATGTAATTTCTCTAACGCTACCAAAATCAATTAATACTAGTTGTCCATTGGGTTTTAAGATAATATTTGATGGTTTAATATCTCGATGAAAAAAACGACGCTGGTGGAGTAAATCCAAGATTCCGATCAACTGTTTCAACCAATTCATAGCTTGCTGTTGAGAGATGGGCTTATTTTTGCTTAACCATGCTTCTAAATTATCTCCCTCTATTTTCTCCATCACTAAGCAGTGTAATTCTTGGCTGCTGTTTTTGGGAATAAAGCTAAAATAACCGTCGCTATTTACTTTAGGAATTCCCGGATGATTTAAAATCTGCAAGGTAAAAGCTTCTCTCTCGAACATTTCGATCAAGCGAGGAGTCTTATCTTTTAGGACTTTTAATACTTTTCTGGTTCCCGCATCATCTACTTCAAAAACGTCAGTATAGTGGCGCGGGTTTAATTGACGTAATGGTTTAATGAGCCGATATTTCCCCTTGATGAGTAGTTCGGTTCCGCAGGTTTGGCATTTGGCTAAATCGTCGGGATTTTGACGATTTTTGCAGTCGGGGTTGATACAGTAAATCACATGGGTAATATCCTATCTGATTTAAACTCGATCTGTTTGTTTAGATTGATATTTTGTGACATACTTCTTTACCATATCAGGAATGAGATAAAGAGTTTCTGGAGAATTTTTGTCTTTATTGCTGACGGTTTCAATCCAGTCGCGTCGCTTCAATGCAGCTAGTGATTCGATAATTTCTGAAGTAGCTGGAGATCCTGCTAAGGTTTGCTTAAGATTATCTAAGGAAAGGGAATTTTCTTGGCTGGCTAAACTTTGGAGGATTTGTTGTTCTAGCTTTGACAAGCGTTGAAATTGTTGATCGAGAATATCTCTCAAATCGCCAAATACCCAAGTTTGATGTTTGGCAAATTCGGCAACGTTGCCATTGAATACATCTTGAATGTACGCAGCAATAATTTTTAAGGCTAAGGGATTTCCTTTGGCAAATCGGCTCAAGTCTTCCCATTCTGATTTTCCTGTTAATTTTTTCTCCTGGAAAATTTCTTGGGACTCTTCTGGCTTTAAGCCTTTTAGTTGATATGAACGAACAAAGGTGGTTGAGTTTGTGGGTAAGGGAATTTCGGGTAGTGTTTCTTGAGAAATAAGTAAAAATGAACTTTGATGTTGTGTTTGTCCTACTCGTTTTAGGAGTTGGCGGTATCCTTCATTTTCTATTGGCGCTGAAGCGCCTACTACGAGTGGTAAAATTGTTTCGACATCATCGAGGACGATCAGACAGCGATATTTATCTAAATAGTAGATTAAGTTGGATATTCCACGATCTATATCTTCTGATACATCAGTTTCCGATTGGTTGGAGACAAATTTAATTAAATCAGCTAAAAGATGGGGTAAAGAGAGGGTATTGCCTAGCGATCGCCAAATGATATAGTCAAACTTATCCTCAATTTCCCTGGCTAACTTGGCTACTAGCGTAGTTTTGCCAATTCCCCCCATCCCCAATAAACCCACCAAGCGACACCTATCTTTGACAATCCACTGTTTGAGTGTATTAAGTTCCTCCGTGCGACCATAGAAAACAGAAACATCCGGCGCTTCACCCCAATCTTGACGAGGAGTAGCAATTACCTCTCTCACTTGCGATAATGATGTGAGAATTCGTTTTAATTCAGCCAACTTCCCCGGACCACTACCACCAATCTCAAATTTCCGATAAACCTCACCGAGTCGTTTCCGCACCGCAATCGCGGAGACACCGAGACGTTTCGCGACGGCATCCGTTGACTCACCCTCTAAGGCTAGCCACACCGTCTCAAATTCTACCTCAGAGACACCACGCCGATTCGCTAAGGCTTTCAGGGATTCTTGGGAAATTGGGGACATCAAGATAATTGATTCTAACTCACTCAGGATATATCTTTAAGTATAACCTGTGAGACGCGATCGGGCAGATTAAAAACCCAGGCTGTGTTATACTTACTATACTTGAAGCTATCAGCCGAGGTAAACGATGGCTACGCACCCACTGACAGTACAACTACCAGAAGCCGTATATCAACAATTAATTGAAATCGCCCAATTAACCAATAGTTCCCCAGAAGCTATCGCAGCCGAAAGAATTGCGATTAACATCCCACCTTCTGTGAGTAACGCACCACCAGAAATCCAGCCCATCTTACTAAAAATGCAGACTTTGCCCATTGAAGAATTGCTGAAAATTGCTCATAGTAAGATACCTTTACCAGAACAAAAACATCATTTAGATTTATTAGATAAAAATCAAACTGGCATAATTACAGCCTCCGAAAGAGAAGAATTAAAACTGATGCGGATAGCAGGCGATAGACTGATGCTGCAAAAAGCTTATGCCTGGGCTGTTTTAAAATGGCGCGGTTATCCCATCCCCACCTTAGAATAACTTACCAAGTAAGAACAACTACTATGGCGCAACTCACAATTGACATCCCAGATGAACTGCTTGAGCGTCTTCAGCCACTCAAGCCCCAACTCCCACAACTTTTGTGGCGATTGCTGGAGTCAACTAATCTCCTCTCATCCACCAATCCTGACATACACCCTCCACTCGCTGATATCCCCACTGTATATCAGGAAGTGTTGGACTTTTTAATTACCAGTCCTACCCCGATAGAAATAGTATCTTTCAAAGTTTCCGATTGCGTACAGGATAGCTTACAGGCATTGTTAGAGAAAAATCGCTCTGGAGTACTCACACCAACGGAAGAAGAAGAATTGGATCTCTATGAGCAACTGGACTATCTGATGATGCTCCTCAAAGCACGAGCATATCAAGCAATTAACTAACAAGCAATCCCCTAACAATGAGTATAATTCCTACCGAACTTCGGAGGCTTGTTACTGAAAGAGCTGCTGCACGCTGCGAATATTGTCTCATGCCTCAAGAGGTTTCCATTTACTCCCATGAAGTCGATCATATCATTGCCCTCAAAGATGGAGGACAAACCCATCCTGACAATTTTGCACTCTCCTGTTTACCCTGTAACCGTTATAAAGGAGCTGACTTCGCTACATTAGACCCAGAAAGCGGTGAAATTATCCCTTTATTTAACCCACGTCGTCATATCTGGGCAGAACATTTTGCGTTGCGTGATGCTCGGATTGAAGGTATCACCGACATTGGTGAGGCAACAGCTAGACTCCTCAAATTCAACGCTCCCAAGCGCATTCGTGTACGTCGGCTTTTGATAGAGCAAAGACGGTATCCATAATCGATTCTCCATCTCCCCAACTCCCCCGCTGTCAGCCAAATAAATTTTCCACTACCCCTTGACACCCCATGTGAGATTATTTATATTAAGTATACAAAAGTATATTTAGCTTAAGTCAAGTGAGACAACTACAGGATAACCCCAACTCCCCTGTCGCGGTTTCATCCCACCCCATCCGCGATCGCGAAGCGCTGCTGCAAGCAAATCGCCACAACTCTCACCAGACTACCAAATCCCTTGAGGATTCGCCCATGTCACCCCCCAACTCTCCCACTCCCAATATCGACGAATTCTTCAAACGCTTTGAGGACATCATGGTTGATGCTTGGAGAGAAACAGGCTTCGGACATTTAGAAATTGATACCGAAAGAGCCAGTAATGACAAAATTCGGGTGATTATTCGAGGTTCCACCTCCTACCGCTATATCATCTCTGATGACGAAGTTGGCAGAAGAGGAGAAACCTAACCCCCCAGCCCCCTTCCCTGCAAGGGAAGGGGGAGCCGGAAGTAGGGAAGGGGGAGCCGGAAGTAGGGAAGGGGGAGCCGGAAATCTTGCCCCCCTCCCCTTGCAGGGGAGGGGCTGGGGGAGGGGTTAATTTGGAAACCTGCCTCCACAGTCAGTTTTAACTGACTTTAGCTGTTAGACAGTGGTTAAAACCACTGGCGGGTTGGCGGGCAAGTTAACAATTCTTGAAAGAATTCTAAAAAGAAAATGAATAATCTTCAGGGAGTGATTAATTACCATGATACCGTTTATACTATTAGGCAGCATAGTCTTGTTCCTACTTCTGAGTCCTCCAAAAAAGGAAGAAAAAAAGAAGACCCCCGAACAAGAATTAGGAGAGGCGATCGCAAAATATCTCTCCAACACTAACAAAGCCGCCAAATCGTAAGATGCGGACGAAAGTTTTAAGATTTGTTTCAGTTGGTATAGCACGGTTGAGATTATCGGCACGACTGAGACAGCAGAATAAACAACTCAATATTTGTTAAATACACCAGGCATTTGATGAGTGTGATTCTCACGAAGTCGGTGAGGTGGATATAAGTTATCCGCTTCTCCGGCTTTTGTTTTTTTCAACGGAGGTTTCCCATGTTGAAGATCAATAGTTTGGTGTGTCGATAGATTCGTCAAATTCACAATTTATTGTGTTTATAGCGCAATAGGAGAAATAATCATGGCTACTAATAATAACTCTCAAGCAATTTCTTCTTCTTTAGTTGATATTTTTGCTGACAACTTGCTGAATGGCGGTCTGGGTTATGGAACATTTGATAGTACTACTACAAACTTTTCCTGGGAAAGCTTGCTGAGTAATCCTGCGAACAAATCAGTGAGTACAAGTCAAATGGGGCAAATTATCAAGCAAGCTGTACAGAAATTTGCCAGCGATTCAGAGTTTGATGCCAAGATGGCATTGGCATTTGGGGATAATCATGACTACAGCAGCTTAAAGACTGCATGGCAATCTGGTGAATTCAACGCATTTCCTCAGATTGAAATTCGTACAGGGGCGGAATTAGCGGGTGCGAATGCTGCTTATGCAGGTGCTACTAATACAATCTATTTTTCTGAAGACTTTTTGCGCGAATATGCTAATGATTCTCAAGCAATTACCAGTGTTCTACTGGAAGAGTTTGGACATTCTGTGGATTGGAGTGTGAATGCGATGGACTCTCCTGGTGATGAGGGAGCAATTTTTGTTGCAACAGTTTTAGGTCAAAGTTTAGATTCCTCTACTTTGAATTCACTGAAGCAAGAAGATGATTCTACTGTTTTAAATTTAGACAACTCCAGCATCTTAGTCGAACAGTCGATAACAACAACAACTCATTCAGCAGGTATCGATTTCGGTCGTTACGTTTTTCAGGGTAAGACAGCAGACTATATAGAAAAGTTTTTGGGGATAAAAGTTGAGAATTCTTATGAGTATAACTCTGAAGACTCTTTGATTCTGCGTACAGGATATTCTGGTTTCAAGCAACCATTTTTTAAGGAAGGAGAATTGGAGGCTAGAATTGATCTAAAAGGTGGATCATTTGGTGCAGGATTTAAAGCATACGCAGGTCTAAATTTAGGTGAAATAGATTTTGATCTCCCATTGCAAGTTCTTTTGAATGCGAGTGATTCTGGGAAGAAACTTCTGTTTGACTTCACAACTATCTTTGATGCAAAGCTTGACTATACAATTCCTTCTGCCTATGCAGTTCTAGATGCTATTTTTGACTACAATATTGGTTCTATCAACGCATTTGCTAGTATTGCAGGAGTAGGCACAGAACAAACCATTTTTGGTGGTGTTAGTGGCAGCTTTTTACACAGAATGGTTAACATAAACACATTGAATGATCCTGTAATACAAGTTAACCTATTACCAGGACAAGTTGATTTTATAGCTCCTTCAATTAGTGTTAATACAATTTCCCTTCTGGGTGGTTTGGCAACTTTTAAAGCAAGTCCCCTCCCCAACTTTAATTTTAGCTTGCAAAACTCATCCACAGAAGACCAATTTTCTATCAAGATTAGCAATCAAAGACCTCCCGATCCTGAAGATATTCCTCCTGGCGAACCCAATCCAGATCCATCTCTTCCAGATGAGTTGGCTCGCCTAACCCTAAATTTTGATAAACTTCTCGCAAAAATACCACAGTTATCATTTCTCGCTCAGAGCATAGAAACTGGACCATTTAGTGTTGGATACAGGCTACTACCGATCGAGCTTACTGGTATAGTAAGTGGAATTTATGAGCTTGAGGTAGGAATTAGAAATACTGAACCCAAAATAATTGACGGTGAATTTTTAGATGTCACCACCCCATATTCTGAGCTTGATGAATTACTAGCCAAGGATCTAGACAATGATTCCAAGATGGATGTTGAATTTGAACTGAATCCAGATATTTTCTTCAAGCCAAACTTTGCATTAGATTTAGAAACACAGTTCAATGTAGATATTGGGAGGCTTACCGCAACAGTAGACTTTAGTAGTACAGTCTTCAGCAATCCCTTCCTGAAAAATATCAGTGCAAGTGTTAACATTGTTGACCTACCTGAAATTGTTATTGATGGATTGAGTCGTCGCATTGATATTCTCGATGCTTTGGGTATTCCCAAGTTGGATTTCAGCATACCTTTCAACGATCTATACGCGAAGTTTAATAATGGTGCCGCTCCGACATTTAACAAGATTTCTGTCGAGATACCCTTTAATGCCATTTATCCAAATGTGGGAACTGCTGGAGATGATGTTTTAAGCCTTCCCGAATCTGCTGGTGTTGAGAATTTATACGGTGAAGCAGGTAACGATCTCCTCTACGGAAATTCTTACCATAACCGGATTATGGGGGCTGAAGACAACGATACTATTTATGCTGGATCTGGTGATGACCTCCTTTATGGTCAGTGGGGTACTGACTACCTCTATGGGGAAGCAGGTAACGACCTGCTAGATGGTGGAAATGAAGACAATGCTGCTGATTTTCTCTACGGCGGTTCTGGTAATGACATTCTAAGAGGCTGGGGAGGTGATGACGACCTCCGAGGGGAAGGTGATAACGATGAACTTTGGGGCTTTACTGGAACAGATACACTCTATGGTGGGACTGGTGATGACAAACTTTATGGTCAGCAGAATACTGACTACATCTATGGAGAAGAAGGTAATGACCTGCTAGATGGTGGAAATGAAGACGATGCTGCTGATTTTCTCTACGGCGGTTCTGGTAATGACATTCTAAGAGGTTGGGGAGGCGATGATGACCTCCGAGGCGAAGCTGGAAACGACGAACTCTATGGAGAAGATGGAAAGGATCTCCTCTACGGCGGTAGTGACAATGATTTCCTCTATGGCGGTACAGGTGAAGACGAACTCTATGGAGAAGATGGAAACGACGAACTCTATGGAGAAGATGGAAAGGATCTCCTCTACGGCGGTAGTGATAATGATTTCCTAGATGGCGGTACTGGGGATGATAAACTCTATGGAGAAGCCGGAGACGATAAACTCTACGGTGATAATGGCTATGACTACCTCGAAGGAGGTAATGGAGACGACTGTCTCGCAGGCGGAAACGGGATTGACACTCTCTACGGTCAAGCCGACAATGACCAATTAGAAGGTAACGCAGGCGATGACTACCTAGATGGCGGTAGTGGTGCAGATATCCTCTCCGGCGGTACAGGTCGAGATGAACTCTACGGTCGCTCTGGCAATGATACCCTATTTGGCGATGCTGATAACGATCTTCTCTATGGCGGTACGGGTGTAGATACTATCTCCGGCGGTACAGGAGAAGATAAACTTTACGGCGAAGATGATAACGACTTCCTCTACGGTAACGCAGGTCACGATTTACTAGAAGGTGGTTATGGTGACGATTATCTAGAAGGAAATTCTGGTGATGATATTCTTCACGGTGAAGATGGTGAAGATACACTAAACGGTAATGACGGTAACGATCAAATCTACGGCGAAGATGACGATGATTTCCTAATCGGTGAAGCAGGTGACGATTACATTGACGGCGGTAGCGATACCGATACCGTTAGCTACGAAAATTCACCTAATGGTGTTGTCGTTAATATTGCCGAAACTCACACCTACAAGCACAACCGAGAGGAACGCGCAGCACAAAAAATTACTTCTGTCAATCCTGTCGGATATTATACCGATCTCGAACCTAATTTCGACATCAATACCGCCACAGCTTATGACGGTTTTGGTACTACAGACACCCTCATCGATATCGAAAATATCATCGGTTCTCAATTTGATGATATTTTGATTGGTAATGCTGAAGATAACTATATTCAAGCATTAGACGGAAATGATTTCCTGATTAGCACTCAAGGAAACGACCAATATAATGGTGGAAATGGTATCGATACTATCAGCTTTCGTCGCGATCCTGGTGGTGTAAGAGTGAATCTGGAAACAGGTCGCATTATTGATGGTTGGGGTAATAATGATATTATCTTCCCGACTCAAGAAAGTAACTCTACCTCCACCATTGAAAATATAGTCGGTTCTACCTACAATGACGAACTTTTAGGCGACAATAGCGCCAATATTATTACAGGTGACGATGGTAAAGACACCATTGAAGGTAAAGATGGTGACGACCAACTTTACGGCGAAGGTGGTGATGATAAAATTATCGGAGGTTTTGGTAAAGATCGGCTCTTTGGTAATGAAGGAATCGATATCATCTATGGCGATATCGAAGGAGATGAAGATGCTGGAGATGATGACTATATTCGCGGTGGAGATGGAGACGATGACATCTATGCAGGTGGTGGGGATGACTTTGTTACAGGTGATAGTGGTTACGGCAACGATACTATCTACGGTGATGCTGGTAACGATACTTTAGAAGGCGGTGCTGGTAAAGATTTTATCAGTGGCGGGACGGGAAGCGATCGCATTTCTGGCGATACGGAAAATGACCAACTCTACGGTGATGCTGGCGATGACTCTATCTCCGGTGGTGCGGGAGATGATGAAATTGATGGCGGTGAGGATAACGATTATCTAGAAGGAAATGAAGGAAGCGATCGCATTATCGGTGGTACTGGTGATGATATTCTCTACGCTGGTACTGGTAACGATAAACTTTGGGGTGGCGATAATGATGACCAACTTTACGGCGAAGTTGGTGATGATTATCTCGCAGGTGAAGATGGTAATGATGGTTTGGCAGGTGGAGATGGTAATGACGAATTATACGGTCAAGCTGGTAACGATAATTTAGATGGTGGTAGTGGCGATGACCGTCTCATCGGTGGAGAAGGTAATGATGTAATTATCGGACAAACCGGATTCGATTACCTTGATGGTGGCGCTGGGATTGATAATCTCAGTGGTGGTGATGATGATGACCAACTATTCGGTCAAGCTGATGATGATATTTTAGATGGAGGAGAAGGAAGCGATCGCATTTTCGGTGGCGATAATGACGATCAACTCTACGGTCAAGCTGGCGATGATTTATTAGATGGAGGAAGTGGCAATGACCATCTGGAAGGAGGAGATGGTGATGATAAACTATTCGGACAAGCTGGCGATGATAATTTAGACGGTGGTCTTGGTAATGACGAGTTAATCGGTGCCGCAGGTGATGATAAACTATTCGGACAAGCTGGCGATGATTTCCTCGATGGTGGTATTGGTGATGACCATCTAGAAGGTGGATCTGGTGATGATAAACTATTGGGTCAAACTGGCAATGATTTCCTTGATGGTGGTAGCGGACATGACCGTTTAGAAGGTGGAGATGGTATTGATACTCTCATCGGACAAGCCGGAATCGATTACCTTGATGGTGGCGCAGGTAACGACAATCTCAGCGGTGGTGACGATGATGACCAACTTTTCGGTCAAGCTGGAGATGATATTTTAGATGGCGGTGCTGGTAATGATAATCTCAGCGGCGGTGAAGATAATGACCAACTTTTCGGTCAAACTGGTAACGACTATCTTGATGGCGGTGCTGGTGACGACAGTCTTAGTGGTGGAGATGGCAATGACTATCTTTACGGTCAGACTGGTAATGATACCATGGATGGCGGTGCTGGTCAAGATGTTCTCTACGGCGGAGAAGGAAATGACCAGTTAGTAGGTCAATCGGGTGAAGATTTCCTGGATGGTGGTAGTGGTAATGACTATCTTGCAGCAGGAGATGATAATGATTTCCTCTACGGACAAGATGGAGATGATATCCTGGATGGCGGCGCAGGTGACGATCGCTTAGAAGCAGGAGCAGGTGACGATAAACTATTTGGTCAAAGTGGTGACGATTACCTGATTGGTGATGTCGGTAATGACGAACTTGCTGGTGGTGATGGCAACGATCGCCTTTATGGTGGACAAGGGGATGATAAACTAGATGGCGGTGCTGGAATTGACTATCTTGACGCAGGTTTAGGCGACGATCAAATTCTTGGTGGTGCTGGTAACGACCAAATCCATGGCGATATCGGTAACGATAATATTGAAGGTGGTGCCGATAACGATTATATCGATGGTGGTGCTGGCGATGACCAACTCAAAGGCGATGAAGGTAACGACCAAATCTACGGTCAATCTGGCAATGATATTCTAGATGGCGGTAGTGCGGATGACTATTTAGAAGGTGGAGATGGCGAAGACCAACTTACCGGAAGTGATGGTAACGATCGCATATATGGTCAAAGCGATCGCGATATTATAGATGGTGGTTTAGGTAATGACCTCCTTGATGGCGGTGATGGTAGCGACCAAATTACTGGAAATGACGGCAACGATACCATTTACGGTCGTACCGGATACGATAACATCGATGGTGGATCTGGCAATGACTCGCTTTACGGTAATGAAGATGATGATATCCTTTCCGGACAAGCTGGTAACGATTTATTAGATGGTGGTACTGGCAAAGATCAACTTTTTGGCGGTAGCGGAGACGATCGCATCTACGGTCAAGCCGATAATGATACTCTAGATGGCAGTTCCGGTAATGACCAACTTATAGGCGGTACTGGCGACGATCAACTTATCGGTGGAGATGGATTAGATCGTCTTTACGGAGATTCCGGTAATGACAATTTAGATGGCGGTAGTGGTAGCGACCAACTTTGGGGTGGCGATGGTAATGATACCCTGTTGGGACAAGCCGGAACCGATTATCTAGATGGTGGTTTTGGCGATGATAAAATCTATGGAGAAAACGATAGCGATCGCCTTTATGGAGGTATTGGTAATGACTACCTCGATGGCGGAGAAGGAAATGACCTAATTGACGGTAGTTTTGGCGATGACCGACTCTACGGTCAAGCCGGAAATGATACCCTCAATAGTGGTGCTGGCGAAGACTTCCTCTGGGGTGGCGATGGTGCTGATAGCCTGGATGGAGGAGATGGTAATGACTATCTTAATAGCGGAATAGGAAGCGATCGTGTTAAGGGTGGCAATGGCAATGACCAAATTTTCGGTGAATCAGGTGCAGACATCCTCGATGGTGGTGCAGGCAATGATTATCTCGAAGGTGGGTTAGATAATGACCAACTTACAGGCAGTGCCGGAAACGACCAACTTTACGGTCAAGATGGTAACGATACCCTTGATGGTAGCACTGGTAATGACTATCTCGAAGGTGGATTCGGCAACGATCAAACCATCGGTGGTAATGGTAATGACCAATTATATGGTCAAGATGGTAACGATACCTTGGATGGAGGAATCGGCGATGACTACCTCGATGGCGGCAATGATGAGGATAGAATCCTTGGTAGTGAAGGAAACGACCAACTTTACGGTCAAGATGGTATCGATATCCTCAATGGCGGTAATGGCGATGATTACCTTGATGGTGGTTTAGGAGATGACCAAATTGTTGGTGGTACAGGTAACGATCAACTCTACGGTCAAGAGGGAGATGATAACCTAAATGCTGGTGCTGGCAACGATTACCTTGAAGGCGGTGACGGCATTGACATCCTTTACGCTGAAGCAGGCGATGATTATCTCATTGGTGGTTTTGGAGATGACATCCTTTATGGTGGTGCTGGACATGATTGGTTAGAAGGAGGTGAAGGGAACGACCAACTCTACGCCAATAGTGGTAATGATATCCTGATTGGGGGTGCAGGCGATGATTTGCTCTATGGTGGTAGTAATCTGGATACCTTTATCCTCGAATCTGGCACTGGATTTGACACCATTTTCAACTTTACCGTTGGTGCAGATTTAATTGGATTAAGCAATGGTTTAACCTTTGAAGATCTGACGATTTCCCAAGGAATTGGGACTCAAGCTAATGATACCTTCCTAAGTGTTCAAAGTACTGGGGAAACCTTTGCCTTATTGAGTGGGGTTCAAGCTAGTAGTTTCACTAGGTTTGATTTTACAGTCATCTAGTGCTTTGGTACAGCTAAAATAGTATAAAAGGAAGTTATCCCGCGCAGCGGGGTAACTTCCTTTTATATAGCACTACGCACACACGTTAGGACATTTATTGAAGGCAGGATCTACCCGTTACGTCCCAGGTTCGGCTCTTTTCTGGGTTGAGGAAAAGGACAGTCTCAGTTGCGATCGCAAACCCCCCTCAGAGAAAGTGAATAGACCCCAATTTTGATGTATTATGTGATTTCAACACAAGCGTAAGTCCTGACTAAATAGGGCTTGCTGAAAAAGCCTATAAAGCGAATCTAGATGCTACAGAGCTTACCTGATGAGAGTTTCACCCGTTGCTTCCTTTTCGGATACTTAGGGATTTCCCACAATCAGGCAAGGTTTTTGAACAAAAAGATTTAAAATCCTTGGACTTGGGAAAGCCAAAAATAATTGAAATCCTTGGCTGGCATACCTTCTGTCTTTATTAAGCAAGCCCTAAATAGGGTTTGCGGAAAAAGTCTTTTCGTGAGGGGAGGGTGTGGGGTGTGGGGATTTGAAGAGTTT
>DOIX01000244.1:0-1715 GCA_003511885.1 Cyanobacteria bacterium UBA11153 | reverse complement strand
AAGGTTTCCGACTTATACAGCAAGCCCTAAATATAGTTGGCAGGCTGCATTAGCCCCCCGTAACCACCCTCCTAGATTCCCCACTCCCGCCACCGGAACATTTCTCAGCAGCTTTACGTCCCAAAATAATGTGTTGACCTGTTAATATCAACTAATCACGATCGTTTTTAGTCATTGGGACTCATAAGTCAGTGCTCAAGCAAGGGAGAAAATCGATTAAAAGGTTTGACTTGATGACGGCAATTGTCACCGGGACAATTAGTAGTCTATTGGTTGCAGTATCAGGCCAATCCCAGCCAACTCAACCGCAGCCAATCTTTGATAACGTCACCATTAGACCAAAATTTGCGCCCGATCCTTTAACTATTCGCGGTATCAGCGGTGGATCTGTTTCAGCTAGAGAGATTGCTGGTCGTGCGGAAACACCTACAGGTCCTTGTGTCGGATTTGTGGATCGACCGCCAGACCATACTATAGTCTTAACTGCATTTTTCAACTATTTAAGTCTGGAAGTCCAAAGTCCAAAAGATACTGATACTACTATAGTTATTAAAGGTCCGGGGGGTAGCTGGTGTAATGATGAATTTGATGGCAAAAACCCCGGTGTCGCCGGACAATGGCTAGCTGGTACTTATCAAATCTGGGTCGGTTCTTACCAAAAAGATAAATATCATCCCTATACCATTAAAATTAGCGAAGTTGAGCTACTCAATCCCGGTCCATTTCGCCGTTAAGGAACTAGAGGCTAGAGACGCGCTCCTGAAATTACTCTCTTTCCTTACGATTAAGTTGTGGGAGTATCTAAGTGAATTTCAATTTTGATTAAAGTTAAAAGTAATATACTTCCTGCCAAAAAATATCCTCTATTCATCCCAAGGATCAAAATTATCGCAAATTAAGCTAATTTTTCCCAGACTTCCACCTTGACCGACAATTGCGATTGCTTTCGGCAGGAGCGAAGTCGATCGCGCTCTACCCCCTTTTTGGTATGACAGTCCCGATCGCAACATATCATATCTCCCTCATACTTCATCCAACCCTATACTGACTCGATAAGCTAGACTTAGCTAAATCCACCATTGATTTTAATATTTCAATCTCACAAAACTTAATACGGTCAAGGAATCATAACTTATCCAATTTTTCGGAACGATTTTGCGTTATTTCAGCCCTGTGTTATAATTTAATCCTTGGCATTCTCTACCCAATTTTCTGTCCGGATTTGCTGAAACTATTGAAATAGCGCTAAAACAATCTCTGCGATTGCGTTTTCTGAAGCGAGAAAAACTTTCCATTTGATATGTATTTTTGTAAAAAACACCTCAATTCACTCCCGAAATGGTTAAGTTAAGTGAAGAGGGTGGAGAGTGATTTGACAAAAGGGACAAACTGTGTGTGTATATGTTTTTCCTCCGTGGTATGGATTTTTTTTAATACAACAGAATTTAGCTTCAATCCCGCTTGACAGACTTGAATTTTTCAAATAAATTAGGATAATGGGAATCTGTGCGCCCAAAAAAAACAGAAAATAGAGGCCAGCAAAGTGCGATGTCAGTTAGTAGTAAAGTCTTGAGCCTTTGAGCAATTAAGCAAGCAAAGAGTAGCTTCCGAAGCACCAAATAACTTTTGAAACGCTTTGTACGATAAATTCTCTAATTTGAAAGTATCTCCATTCCTCAGAATATCGTTAACTACAGCGGTTCCCGCTGTTACGA
>DOIX01000182.1 GCA_003511885.1 Cyanobacteria bacterium UBA11153 | reverse complement strand
CCGATGTGGCGGTTGCTATATAAATCCAGAGGGGGCTTCTTATACCCTCAAACCAAATAAGACACCCAAGACCTAAAGATGTCATGGGAACCGTACCACAAACCCTGTCTCCTTGGAGAATGGAAAACATCATCCAAAGTAATCGCGATCGCACCGTCCAAATGAGCAGCCTCAATAGGAGTAATACCATCGCCCCAAGAATTCCCCACCCCACAAGTTAATTCATAACTGCTGTAAGCTAACCATTGACCCAGCCTGCGTTTGCCGTAGATAGCCTTACCAGCAACACAAACGTACTTAACATGAGGATAAAATGCCCCCGGATAGTTAAAATTAACAAAATCGAGATTGCGTTTTGTCCAGCGTTCCTGGCTAACATGGGGAGTACCAAGAGTTACCAGTGTGGCAATATCAGGATGATTGCCCCATAAACCTTGAGTTGATTGGCTGACATCGCCGTGGATAGTATAGGGAATCTCTCCCAAATAGATGCGGGCAATCCAACCGCCAGCCGAGTGACCGATGAGATTAATCTGAGAAGCATTAGATTTTGCGATCGCCTCTTTTACGGTTCGGTCAATTTGCCGTAAAATCGGCACCATGGAACGACCGCCAACAGTTGGGAACCAATCCCGTTGCCGCAGCGGTACAGTAACAGCGGGAAACCCTAACTCCTGCAAAGATTGTTCTAAACTAATGTATTCCGAGGCAGTGGCAAAAAAGCCCGGTACAATCACAGTCGGTAATGGCATAGCAGTGGATAGTTGATAGTTGATAGTTGAGTCTCGCAGGGACTTTTCCATAGATAGAACACTTCCCATTCCCCATTCCCCATTCCCCAGTTGTCAGAAAATAAAAAAAAGGATGACAGAATCCGATTAAAGATGATATACTAAGAAATACCTACCATCTCATTTGCTCACCCCAGCGATCTCTCACGCTGGTGGTTTCCTTGAATGGTTGGATTTAAACCACATTAGGTGGTGATATCGTTGCCGGATCGTAAGTCCTAAGTTATATTATTCGGCAATAAGTATTTATTTGCAAAATAAAAAGTACTCATTTTCTGTCTGTCTCAGAAAATGAGGGAATGGCTTTTCAGAATAACCTGAATAAAGGTAAGATGTGGGATTTTTGGCGTAAGGAAGGAAAAAGCTTGACGTACCCCCCTCTTTTAACTGATTTGCCAGACATAATAAGCTGCGGGTGCAGCGATAACAATTAAAATCTCTACACCCCACACCCGATTCACCATCCACTTCAGCCAGTCACAAAATCGTCATAACAGCTTTAAAGAAGCTTCACATTAGAGATAAAATGATAAAGTGGTGTGAGTAAGTACAAATAACTATTTAACGAATGTCTTATCGATCAACAGCTTTAATTGATGCACCTAGCCGAACTAATGATGCTAGTGCGGCAACAAATCGCTCGAATGTTGCAAATAACGACAACCGCCTGCTGGAATTAATGAAGTCAATTTATCAAGCGGATCAGCAGGTTAAGTACCTCCACTTGCAAGCGGAAGTCGATTCCCTGTTGCAGCAGCTTAAAATCATCAAACAGCAACGGGTAGTTGCCTTTACTCCCGAATCTCGCGATCCATAAGCATCGCTGATGAGGAGTATAACAGTTTTCAGTTGAATGAGCTAGAGCAAAGAAACGAGAAATCAGGTTTGTTTGAGAAAATCAGTTTCTTGATGACATCACTCACCTGGAAACAGATATAAATCTCGCTTCCTTGCGGTTTTTCACCACAAGGAAGCGAGAGCCATGTTTGCCGAAAAATTAACATTTCCCCTTCAACCCAACTAAGCCTTGCAATTTAGGCGAAAGAAAGGTTTAATCAGGATCGGTTACCCTAACTTAACATGCCAGGTATTCCAATCCCGGCATAATTTTTGCGTGGTTAAGTAAGTTCCAATTTTGTAACTAGCGCCAACTCTTCTGAGGAATGTTAATTTCTGCATGACGATATCGATAATTAAAGAATCAAATCTGACCTCAGATACTCAAATCATCACAAAACCGCTACAACTGAAAGATATTGTACGCACCTTACCCCGTGAGGTGTTTCTCAAAAACCGTCGTAAAGCTTGGACTTCAGTATTTATAAATATCTTAATGGTGGGTTTAGGCTACTGGGGTTTAGCAGTAGCACCTTGGTTTCTGCTAGCACCATTGTGGATTTTTGTGGGAACAGGATTGACTGGTTTTTTTATGTTAGGGCATGATTGCGGTCATCGCTCATTTGCGAAGCGCCGCTGGGTGAATGACTTGGTAGGACATATACTATATGCACCGATCATTTACCCTTTCCATGCTTGGCGAATTCTCCACAATCACCATCACGCCCATACAAACAAGCTAGAGGAAGATAACGCTTGGCAACCCTGGACCGCAGAATTTTACGCTATTCAACCAGGTTGGCTAAAATTATTGTACCGCGCAACAAGAGGATATTTTTGGTGGGTGGGTTCAATTGTCCATTGGGCTGGATTACACTTTAACTGGAGGAAGTTTGAGGGGAAAGAGCGTTCTCAGATTAGGTTATCAGTTTTGGTGGTAGTAGCTTTTGGTGCGATCGCATTTCCATTACTTATTGCCACGACTGGTATCTGGGGATTCGTCAAATTCTGGCTACTCCCCTGGCTAATTTTCCACTTCTGGCTGAGTACCTTCACCATAGTTCACCATACTGCACCCAATATTCCCTTTACCCCACCTCAAGAATGGAATGCGGGGACAGCACAACTTTTTGGCTCTGTCCATTGTCGTTATCCGTTTTGGGTAGAATTCCTTTGCCATGATATCAACGTTCATATCCCACATCACGTTTGTAGCGCAATTCCTGCCTATAATTTGCGCAAAGCCCATCGCATTTTCAAGGAAAAGTGGGGAGAGCAACTTCAGGAGTCTCGTTTCTCTTGGTCTTTAATGGCACAAATTGCTGAACAATGTCACTTATATAGTGCAGATGACTGCTATTTGTCGTTTCAGGATTATCATAAATCCTAATCGCCTTTTGTTGTTTGTAGTGGGCGATTAATCGCCTACTACGAACTTATAACTTAAATATATTGAATCATAGATTAATAAAACAATGACTAAATCTCAAACAGGACGGATGTTGCTTTCTCACAATTTTGAGATCTCAGAAGATATCTTGCCTAAATTAAGTCTGTCAGAATTTACTCAAGTATTTACTGATGGATTGAGTAAATATCCTCAAATTCACGTTCGCGAATTAAATCATGCCCATTGGATGGTAGAAATTTTATTCCCTAGGGATGATTTTGCACCACATCAAGTTGGGGAATTATGCGCTCAAGCATTAGTAGATAAGCGGATAAGCCAAACAAAAAGTGATGATTTTTTTCCAGAGATACTGATTTTAGGAGGATTGAAAAAAACACCACCTTTAAGTGACGATCCTGATGCTCTCCAAACTGGTGAATGGGGAATTGATGTGGTAGAAACTGAGTCAGCAGCAAGTTTTTTAATGGGGATAGAGTGGGAAACAAAAACAGCTAATAAAACGATTGAGGATGTTTTTAAGATTGCCAAAGTTAAAGTATAAATTATATTGTCTTTGGTGGCATAAGGGATGTCTAATAAGCTGCGGTAGCATTTAAACTGTATAATGTACTCCTAGGATCTAAGTCAATCACTCAAATCGCTTACTTGACTCTACCCAACGCTTGACTTTGTAGGAAGTCTCGCTATTGAGAATCAAAGCTGGAGTACCACCATCGCTTAAATCTGCGATCGCAGTTAGTGAATTCTGGCTATCTTGAGAGAATTCACTGTAGACTAAAGAACCTGTATCTGAAAAAATCATTGTCCGTGGTTTATACTGGGGATTGTCTTTTAATGGTTGTGGTTCGTCAAGTTTTTTCAATTTTCCCGAAATATCTTCATAGAGAGTTAAAACTGCTTCTGGTTGGTTATTTCCAGTTAAATCGACAGGTTGAATTGACCAATATCCCATATCTTCCAACATTCCTGCTACACTGGAATTAGCGTTGGGAGATCTTTTGCCACTTTTGATTAATTCTTGTGAAAGTACGGGTAAAATTTTGGCTACCCATTGTGGTTGTAACTGATTGAGATCTGATAAAGTAATTGAACCTCCTTCTAAAGGGCGCATTGCCGTTTCGCTGTAAGCTAGAGGACGGCTAGTTTTTGTTACTGGAAGTGGGTATCCTGCTGCTAAAAGTTGAATGACACCGCCTCGGTAAGAGACAGCTTTGATGGTAGCTATAGTTGTTTCTTGATTGCCTTCAGATGTCCAGACGGCAATCTGAATTTCCGAGCTTGTATCTAATCCCAGATATTGCCATAATCGCTTGCCGGGAGAAATTGAGGGAATTGTTAAATTGAGAAAGGGTGTTTGTTGCCACTTTTGTCCATCGTGAAAGGCGGCGACTTGAATTTGATACCAGATTTGGTTAGCGTCTTTTTCAGGTGGTTTATTTTTAGTTAGAGTTTTTTTATTATTAGAAGTTTGTTTTTTTGATTTATCTTCTTTAGTTTCGGTTTCTCTTCCGGATTCTTCGATTCCGACTGATAAATTTAGATCTCCAGGTTGGAGCCAGTCATCAGGCTTGACAGTTGTGATTTTCTGTGCAGTGCCGATAATTTGACTCAAGTGACTGTTAATCGGAGAAGGTGGAGAGATTCCGCCTTCTAAATAGTCTAATAAGGCATAAATTTGGATATCGCTGGGAGAGGGAGTTGTTTCGGATTCAGTTGGGGCAAGTTTTTTCAACCAGGCGATGGCTTTGGCTTTTCCTTGTTTAGCTCCGATAATTAAGGCTCCCCAAGATTTAATGTTTGTGTCTAGAGTAGTTTCTTTCTGGGCGCGATCGCAAACACCCTCCAATCCGCAGTTACGATTAATATCGAGGGCTGCGTTTACTCGCTGCCACAATCCCCCGGTATCAGTTTTTAACATTGATACTATTTCTTGTAGGGCGATGGGATCGTTAATTGAGGTTTGAAATAATTGTAAGGCTTCAGGAAAACGACCATCAATTAAATTGGTTAAAATTCCCTGGCTAGGAGTAGCCCAATTTTGTTCGGCTTGAGATTTGGTAAATTGGGCGTGAAGTTTAATTACCTCGAATTGGGCAAGAGCTGCACCTGATAAGTTCGATTTTTTTTCTGTTTGTAATAATTGAGCCGCTAATGACCATAATCCATTTTGGGCTAAGATCAAACCATTGCGATAGGAGGGAGTATTAACGGCTGGTGTGGTGAAAGAAATTTCCTCTAAATAAATGGGATTGGGGACAAATTTACGGGGTTGAATTTGATAAACTTTAAATTTGGGTTCTAAACCTACTGTTTGATTAACAACTAATTCTGATGTGGTGCTACCTGTTACTTGCTGCCAATAAGGTTGCAACTCATTGGGGCTAGTCCACTCTACCATGACACTGAGGTGATTTTGGTCTGGATTATAGTGAATTACTTGTCCATAATATAAATTTGTGCCATCACTAAACCTTTCACCTGATAAATTGAACCAAAGTCCTTTGTCGGGAGCTTTGTCATTGAAGGGAATAATTTTGGTTAAGGGTACAGCGTGGTATCCATCTTGAGTTGTCCCTTGATTTCCTGATAAGGAAGAAAGGACAAAATATTCTTCAGGCTCCTTAATTGGCAGTTGATTGACTAATCGGTAAGTTACCTCTATACCTTTGGCTTCCGCAGGTTGGTACACTCGCAATTCAACAACTTTTTGGCAATCGGTTTGACAATGAGGTTCAGATTTTAATAGAGGAATGAGGATAGATGGAGGGTGAGTATCTGTTTCTGAGTTGAGGGATAATTCTTCTGCGGGGATGAATCCAGCTTGGCGAATTTCCCCTTGAATTGTGGCTAAAGTTTTGGGTGGAGAAGCTTCGTTGACTGGAATGCGAGTCCATTCGGGCAAAAATCGATTCAGCCAGACAACAGAATTAGGATCGATCATCCAGAGAATGCTCAACCAGATCCCACCAGCAATAATAACACCACCTGTCATCAAAGCTGCGATCGCGCCCAATGATAACAACCAACCCCGCGATGGTGCTGGAGATGAGGTTTTGTGGCTTTTTTTCGCTAGCTGCGTCTTTTTGACAGTTGATGGACGGCTTACTGCATCTTGCTTCATCTTTGTTATCCTGACTTAATTGCCAGTACCTTATCTTATCTGTTTCTAGTTGGATCGGAGATTTTCGTCAAGTATAGGGCAAAAGTGACGGTAGTCCGCGAGAGTCCCTATCAACTTTATACCCAGAATAGCGAGCGTTATCCGTAACTAAAGCAACCGCCACATCGGTTAAGGC
>DOIX01000357.1 GCA_003511885.1 Cyanobacteria bacterium UBA11153 | reverse complement strand
CAAACCCCTACACCCCACACCAAAAAACCCACACCCCACCCTCACCAAAAGACTTATTCAGCAAACCCTATTTAGGGTTTGTTGTCAAGGTTATCGCCCTCTTGCTAGGCTTCGCCACGAAGGGCGCTAACACCCCTACAAATCTCTCTATGTCTTAACCGCTGTGGCGGTTGCGATAAAACCCAAAAATGTCTGACACCGCGTCTTGTGTCTAATAAGCTGCGGCGCATCTAAATTGGATAGTAAATTTATCGAAAGGGGTGTGGGGTGTGGATTTTTTGGTGTGGGGATATACAAATTAAATGCGTAGCAGCTTATTAGTAGTGCGCGCTGGCTCCGTTACAGTTCTTTTGTTCTAAAAGATACCACATCGAGCATCCATCTTCTAATCTGTAACCACACGAGCGCAGAGCGCTATAACTATCAACTATCAACTATCCACTGCTATACAGATTTTAGAGAAATTTATCTAGCCCATTGCGCGATCGCACTGGTTAATCCTGGTAATGTATATTCTTGAGCCTCTACATCTACCCGCCCTAGTAACTCGTAACAGGTTTTCGAGGTTTGTGGTCCAATAGAGGCAATACAGATTTCTTTTAAGATAGAGTTGACATCCATTCCTCCCGTCTCTTCAGTTAGGGCTTTTTCTAATAAGTGGTAAAAGTTTTTAACGGTTTTGGAACTAGCAAAGGTGATAATATCTATTTTTCCTGCGAGTAATGCTTCTCGAGCAGGAGGTGAGATAAAATCGGGACATCCAGATTCGTAAGCGGCAACTTCGACAACTTCTCCACCTCGAGCGGTTAATTCTTTGACGAGGATATCTCTACCGCCTGTTTCGACACGGGGAAAAAGGATTTTTTTGTTAGTTAGGGATTCGGGAAAGTTTTCCACTAGGGAGTCGGCGACGAAATTTGGTGGAATAAAGTCTGGTTCTAAGTTATGCTGTTTGAGGCTAGTGGCAGTTTTTTTTCCGACTACGGCAATTTTTATATCAGTTAAGGCGCAATTATCTTTGCCTTGGGCGAGTAATCTGGAAAAGAAATAATCGACAGCATTGCTGGAAGTAAGGATTAACCAATGGAAATCTGTTAAAGATGCGATGGCATTATCTAATCCTACCCAACTGGAAGGCGCAGTAATCGCTAGGGCTGGCATTTCGATGACTGTTGCTCCTTCTTTTGCTAATAATTCGCTAAATTGACTCGATTGTTCGACAGCACGAGTCACTAAAATAGTTTTACCGATCAGATTTTGCTTTAATTCTTCCACGTTATACTCCATATTATAGCAGTTGATAGTTGATAGTTGATAGTTGACAGTTGACAGTTGACAGTTGATAGTTATCGCGAGGGACTAGGGGATAGGGAAGAAAGTTGTCAAATCAATGGTGGAAGGAATTGAGAAAGTCTTAATCGCCAGTGCGGTTGCTATATTTGAAGGAAATCAAATCTTTTACCCAGCAGGCGATCGCAAATAATCTGCTAATCCTACTACCTCTCCTACTACAATTACCACGGGAGAGAGAGAAACACCAGCGGTTTTTTCGACAATATCGGCTAACGTACCCAACCAAACCTCTTGATTGGGAGTGCCGCAAGCGCGAATTGCGGCAATGGGGGTTTTTTGCGATCGCCCATATCGTTGTAATTGATGGACAATGTATTCTAGGTTCCGCCCGCCCATTAAAATTGATAGGGTATCGATCCTCGCTAGTGCTTCCCAGTCTAATTCTTCTGGTTGATGGGCTGTAACTACAGCAAAACAGCGACTTAAAACTACATCGGTAAGGGGAATTCCTGCTAATAATGGTGCGGCTAAGGCTGAGGAAATTCCTGGTACGATTTCAAATGGGCAATTTGCGGCAATTAAGGCTTGAATTTCTGCACTTGAACGACCAAATATAAAGGGATCTCCGCTTTTTAACCGGACTATTTTATTTCCGGCTTGACATTTTTCTATTAGTAACTGGTTAATTTCGGTTTGGGGTGTGGAAGGTTGTCCGCCTCGTTTGCCTACATGAATTTTTTCACAGTTATTTGGTACTAGTTGTAAGAGTTGAGAATCTACGAGGGCATCGTAAATTAATACTTGGGCTTGGGTTAATAGTTTTTGGGCTTTTACTGTCAGATATTCTATCTCTCCTGGTCCGGCTCCAACTATGTAGACTTTTCCTCTATTGGTGTTCATGATGGGTTTGAGTTTAGCATCTATTTTTGGGTTGGGAGAATGTTCTTTTTTTTAACGCAAAGGGCGCAAAGGGTTATTTTTGTCTTTCCATCCATTCTTTTCCGCCGGGTAACTGCATGAAAATATTGGCGATGGCGGTTGGTAGTTCTTTGGGAGTTTGGGAATATGTGAGGTTTAATAGGGTAATGGCGGTTTGGATAATTTGAGGGCGATTGACTAATTCGGCTAGTTGGAATTGACTGTAGGCTCCATTGAGGACTTCTTCGCTGGCTTCTGCGATTGCATCGTCGATAATTTCTGATTCTATTAAGTTAGACCATTCATCGGGATTGATATAATAGGATTTTTTGTTGTCTTTGAGATTGAGTTTCTTGATTTCGCGAATCCCATGACGGATGGAATTAGCCCAAGATCCTGTTAATTTCTGTTCGACTTGGTTTTTGATCAAGTGAATTACCATAATTATCAGATAAGATTGGATGTTACGGAGAATCGCCTGTTTACTCATTCCCTCTAGTTCCTCTACAATTGCTAAAGCGTCTCCGTAACGTCCTTCCAGGATGCTAGTTCTTAAATTTAGCAGTTCTTGTGTCATAATTATTAAGCTGGCACTTTCGCACTTTAGATTATAACATCGGTCTTTCCTATGTCCCCTCTTTCCTCAGTTAATCCTGTAAATAGTAATCATGAACGAGATATCTCAACCAAAAATCGGTTAAAACCTCTTTTGGGTGCTTCTCTGGCGGAGTTAACTCAATGGGTACAGGAGGAGGGACAACCGAAATATCGGGGCAATCAGCTTCATCAATGGATATATGAAAAAGGGGTACGAAATTTAGGAGATATTTCGGTATTTCCTAAGTCTTGGCGGTTACGTTTAAGTGATGTTTCGATTGGACGTTCCACTTTACACTATCGGTGCGAAGCACCTGATGGTACGGTGAAATATCTGTTAAGAATGACAGATGGAAATATTATTGAAACTGTAGGGATTCCGACTTTTTATAGAGGTGGCGATAGTGACAGATGGGACGATGATTTTTCCGCTAATCCTAAGTCAACGCAACGTCTGACTGTCTGCGTATCTTCTCAAGTAGGATGCCCCATGGCTTGCGATTTCTGTGCAACAGGAAAAGGTGGATTTATTCGCAATCTTAGTCCTCATGAAATTATCGATCAAGTTTTAACTGTACGGGAAGATTTTGGCGAGAGAGTGAGTAATGTAGTATTTATGGGAATGGGAGAGCCATTGCTGAATTTAGATGGGGTTTTGGCTGCTGTCAAGTCTCTCAATCAGGATGTAGGGATGGGAATGCGCTCCATCACAATTTCTACTGTAGGAATTCGCGATCGCATTCGTCAATTAGCAGAATATAAGTTACAACTAACTTTGGCTGTTAGTCTCCATGCTTCTAATCAGCAACAACGGGAAAAACTTATTCCTAGTGCCAAAGGATATCCTTTATCTGCTTTATTAGAAGATTGCCGAGAATACGTCAAGATTACCGGGCGCAGGGTAACTTTTGAATACATCCTCTTAGCCGGATTAAATGACTTACCAGAAAATGCCGTAGAATTAGCCCAACATCTACGCGGATTCCAAAGTCACGTTAATCTTATTCCCTATAATCCTATCAGCGAAGTCGATTATCAACGTCCCACTCCCCGTCGCATCCAAGATTTTGTGGCAATATTAGAAGAGCGTAATATCGCTGTCAGTGTACGTCGTTCTCGCGGCTTGGAAAAGGATGCAGCCTGCGGGCAATTAAGAGCCTCGAAAATTATTTAATAGGGAGCAGGGAAATAACCAAAAATTAAAACCCAATAACCAATAACTAATAAGGCAAGTTGCTAGTTACAAATATTGACGTTTAGATCCCCCCTAACCCCCCTTAATAAGGGGGGGAACTGAATTCAAAGTCGCCCTTGCTTAATCAGGGGGGGAACTGAATTCAAAGTCGCCCTTGCTTAATCAGGGGAACTGAATTCAAAGTCGCCCTTGCTTAATCAGGGGAACTGAATTCAATGTCTCCCTTTCTTAATAAGGGGAACTAAATTCAAAGTCGCCCTTATTAAGGGGAACTAAATTCAAAGTCGCCCTTATTAAGGGGGGAAACTGAATTCAAAGTCCCCCTTATTAAGGGGGATTTAGGGGGATCGACAATATCTAAACTCATAACTAGCAACTTGGGTTAATAACCAATAACCAACAAGCAATAACCAACATCATAAATGCCAAAAACAATTCCACCACCTCTTCATCCTGGACTTAAATTAACAGCCCTTGCCCCCATGCAGGATGTCACAGATTGGCGATTCATGAACATTATCGCTCAGTATGGCAGTCCCGATTACTTCTTTACCGAATATTTTCGCGTCTATACCAACTCCACCCTCGATAAAAATATCCTCCGCTCCATTACCGAAAACTCTACCAATCGTCCCATTTTTGCCCAGATAATTGGGGAAAGCATTCCCGATTTAGTCAGGATTGCCAAAGAATTAAGCAATTACCCAGTAGCCGGAATCGACCTAAATATGGGATGCCCAGCTCCCAAAATTTATCGCAAAAACGTAGGTGGAGGACTTTTGCGAGATCCAGAAAAAGTTAACCAAATTTTAGGTAATCTCAGAGACTCAATCGATGGACTATTCACCGTCAAAATGCGGATAGGCTTTGAAAATACAGCCAACTTCGATCGCATCCTGGAGCTAATTAACCTCCATCATATTGATTTACTTAGCTTACACGGTCGTACCGTTAAAGAAAAATATCATAGCCCTGTCAATTACGATTTAATCGCCCATGCCACACAAAAACTCAATTGCCCAGTTTTAGCTAACGGTAATGTCACCTCTGCTATCACAGCAGGAGCAGTTTTAGAAAAAACAGGAGCAGCAGGAGTTATGATTGGGCGGGCTGCCATCCGCAATCCTTGGATTTTTCAACAAATCCGTGCATATTTCAGCGGGCAACCCATTTCTAGAGTAACTTTAGCCCAAGTGCGCGATTACATTGAAAAATTGCGTATCAATCCCACAATCCCCACACCGTCAGAAAAAGCCCGCGTTAACTATATGAAAATGTATCTTAACTTCATCGGTCTAAGTATAGACACAACCGGAAACTTCATCAAAGAAATGCGATTGGCACAAACCGAAAATGAATTATTCGGAATTTGCGATCGCTATTTATTAACTTTTCCGGAGCGAGAATTTGCCCCAGAGCCATATCCGGGATTGGTAGCCCGCCCCAATTGCGAGACAAATCGTCAATTAGTGCCAACCAATACTTAGGGCTTGCTGAAAAGAGGGAACGGAGAATGGGGAACAGCAAACAGTTTCTTTGTATAGCAACCGCCAGAATAGACTGTCAAAGAGCATCTGGAAAGAAATCTATTTTTTCACTTAACTCTTCCCCGCAAGGGGATTGAAACTTGGCTTGATCCCATCAAATACTGCTCTATCGAGCGTTCCACTTATAGCAGTGGACAGTTGACAGTGGACACAGGATCGAAGTCTAACAAAGCATAGCGATAGTTAATGAATTGCCCTAATGCCGTATGGAATTCTGCAATGGCAGACACTCCTAAAAAGCTTTTGATCTCTACGGCAATTTTTTCGCGATCTCGTTGAGCCGCAATAATTTTTTCAGCACCGAGATCGATATATAAATTTGTTGTTGGACTAATCCTAATCCGTAGCGGATCGTCTGTAATCTGCCAACCGTCCTTTTGCAAGGCAATTACTACAACATCATGAAATTTATCCTTGGTTGGCATAAAGTCCGGATCGCAAGCAACTCTCTTATACTATCATTTGTGAGATTTTTTAGATATCAAGTCCGGTTGATTGGTAATAACGCAATGAGGGGTAAGGAGGGGGTTTGGAATTATGACTATTCTCGATTGGCTAATTTGTTCTTTTATCAGCCTCTAGAGATATAACCTTTTATGGAACCGGACTTGATATAATTTGGGTAATTTTTCAGCAGAAATTAAGCTTCAATCTTATCAAACTGGATTCAGTCTGCTACCTTTGGTAACAATATCCTGTAATTAACGACGTGCGTAAATTCCAGGTGCGTATGCTTCCACTACTTTGCCAGTTTTAGAACAGTTGATCATCAAATAATCGCAAACTGAGCATTGAGTTTGGATGATTTGAGTATTGAGGAAATAATATCTTTCGGCTTGATTGCCGCAATTGGGGCAGTGAACTTTTTGTGTTACGCGCATTTGACACCTTGTTTTCGATCGCTGGTTTTATTAAGAAATAAGACAAATAAATCTGACTTATTAAGCTAGATTATAATCTTAGCTCGATTTGTTAGGGATCGCTAAAAAATTTTAACATTTCCTTACAATTCGATATTTTTCTTCAAAATCAACTCAGTCCTAGAGACTGAAAACCACTGACACCCCAAATTGCTATATGTATTTATACCTACTAAGTCATGTGTAACTAAGCCAATCATCCCTCTTGAAGCAAAAATCTGTGTTATCCAGTAACCCGAAGCCAAAATCTGTGTCATCCGATCATCAGTATAATCTCTGTTCTTTTTCCAAGCGCACCAAAGCATTATAATCAGGAATTTCTACTTCTGGTGACCTCTTATTTTTATCCAGTAACACATTACCTTCAGGCCAATGGATTTGTAAATTACCTGGTTTGACTGGTGCAATATAAACTCGCCCTTTTAATTCACCGAAATCGTTCTTTAATACTACTCTATCTCCTTCTTCTAACTCTAATTTTGTCGCATCAGCCTGACTGATTAATACTGCATCTCGTTTAGCACCAGTAATGGCATCTTTCTTTTCCTGTACCATACTATTAAACTGCTTACCTCGGCGGGTTGTCACGAGGAAATAACCTTCTGGTATTTCTTTGGCTGAGGGGGATAATACAGAAAAATGTGCTTTGCCATCTGGTGTGGGGAAATTCCAGCCAAAGCAAAGGTGGGAACCTCCATATTGAAATTGATCTCCTGTTTCTTTTAAATGTTGAATCCCGGCATACATGGGGATAACTTTAGCAATTTCTTCGCGGATTGCTGCCGTACTATCAAAATTTAATTTATCGGCTAACTCTGGTTTGGCTCGCCTTGCTATTTCCAGAAATACTTGCCATTCTGGGCGTGCTTCTGTAATTCGATGTCCAGTAATTTCTGGGCTAAAGATAACACGCCTTTCCGTACTAGTTTCTGTTACGCCTCCGGGTATTTCATAACGAGTAGTAGCAGGAAGAAGGATGACAGTATCCGCAGGATCGACTAACATTTGACTGGAACATATAATATCAATATGAACTCGTAGAGGTACTCGTTGTAGTGCTTCTTTTATATAGTCTGGTTGGGGCAAAACTTCCAGAAAATTACCGCCGACGGAAAACAATACATCTAATTGCCGATTATGAGCAGCATCAATCATTTCGGCAGCCGTTAATCCAAGAGAAATTGGTACATTAAAACCCCATTGTTGGCTTAACTTAACCGCATTTTCTTCTGTAATTGGTTTGCCACCTGGAAAAACTGTGGCATAACAGCCCATTTCCGCACCACCTTGTACGCCAGAGTGTCCGCGAATTGGCATTAAACCACAGCCTTCTCTCCCGACAAATCCTTTACTAAGTGCTAAGTTAATAATCGAACGGACATTATCCTCACCACATTCATGTTGGGTAATCCCCATACTCCAAACAAATACAGCTTTTTGAGCTTCGCCTACCATTTTGGCAAAGGCATACATATCCTCTCGCGATGCACCAGAAATACGCTCTAATTCCTCCCAGGATTGGTTATCGAGAGAGGCTTTAACTTCTGAAAAATTGGCAGTATAGTTATCGATAAAGGATTGGTCAATCCAATTGTGTTCTATCATTTGTTTGAGAGTACCATTGAGAAAAGCCATATCGCCACCCAAGTTAACTAAAAAGAAATCTTCAGCAAACTTAGTCCCAAACAAGGCACTTTCAGGAATAGAAGGAACCCAATACCTTTCCATCCCTGGTTCTCGATAAGTATTAATAACAACTATTTTTGTGCCAGCCTTCTTTGCCCAATGAAGATATTTGACTGTGACAGGCTGATTATTGGCAACATTGGAACCGATAAAGACTAACAAATCAGTACCAATCCAATCCTTATAAGAACAAGTAGTAGCAGCAATACCTAAAGCCGATTTTAATCCAGCCGTACTAGGAGAATGGCAAATCCGCGCCGCATTATCTATATTATTAGTACCGATAGCCCGAACTGCTTTCTGCGTGACATAATAAGTTTCATTCACCGTACCGCGACTAGTGAGGTAAACCCCCAATCTATCGGGTTGGGAAATAGGAATGCGATCGCAAATTATCTCCATAGCCTCATCCCAACTAATGCGCCGAAATCCTTTCTCCCCTCGCTTCCGCATCATCGGGGAAGGCAATCGCCCCATTTCCCGTAATTCGGCACTGTTTTTCCGTTTTAATTCAGTAATAGATGTGAGAAGATGAGGCGAAAATGCAGGCATAGTATTCATCCGCAATAAACGCAAACGGACATTACAAACATGAATACCTTCACTTGTCCAATCTTTCATCCCAGTTGTACCCAAAGCACAACCATCGCATACCCCTTGGTTTAAAACATCCCAGGAATAGGGAAGATTATCTCGATTTACCCAAATCGCCCGCAAAACTTCCCAGTAATTATTCGGATATTCTTCGCCAATTCCAAATGGTTTCCAACTTGCCCAATGTGCAGGTGTCCAGTTTTTTTGAGGTTTAGGTAACATGGTAGGATGGGAGCTAAAGTTTACCACTAGATTAAAGTTTTGACATCTCCTCTAGCGCTCAACACCGAGGATTCTCAACGGATATGGCTACGCCGGATTTTATCAGAGTTCTCAGTCAGTTTCCTAAATCTTAATTAATTATCCTCAAAATTACTCAGTGGCGGGGCAAAAATGGTACTAATCAGAGTAGATTTGAGGAAGTTTTTCCGAGCGGATACCCAACTTTAGACAATTTATATGCGATCGCAAATTCCTCCTGTCTTGACTCCAGGCTTGTCCCCAGCGATACTTAGCCGCCGCATCACCCCTTTCTAGCCCTCTAGTAAACTGCTACGGATTTAAACAGTATATTCAAAGTCATCAAACTCTCTCAAGAAGCTCCACTGCCCCCTGCTCCCCCTCTCTCAAAACAGACTTTTCTTAAAAGCGTGACAGCTTAATGGCATATCTCCGGGAGAACCCCACCCTCCTCTCTATCCCTGACTCAGCCAGCCGATCCCAAAATCTCAAAAATAAAATGCAAAATCTATTGACATCCGAAAAAACCTGCGTTACGATTACTAAGGTGTGAAAAACACGCCCCCATCGTCTAGAGGCCTAGGACACCTCCCTTTCACGGAGGTAACAGGGATTCGAATTCCCTTGGGGGTACTAAAAAACCAACTGGTAGAAACAATTATCTCCAAACTATTGGTTTGTTTTCCATTGAGATGATTGATACCAATTGAAGAGAGCCTTGTACCCTTACCTCATCAACGGTTTAGTTGCCATGGCTGTAAGTGTCAATTGTCAACTGCGATATAAATCGGGACGATTGTATCGGGAAGAAAGCTCTCTAATCAAGGGTTTGAGGAATTTAGAATGTCCCAACTGCCCTGACGGTTGCGATAACTGCACAAGAGCTTAATATCGGCACTGTGCCGATATCGTTTGACCGAAAAACGAGCCGCAAGCCCCAGGCTTTAGCCATGGGGATAAGGCGGCAGCGACTTGAGTC
>DOIX01000356.1:4663-19831 GCA_003511885.1 Cyanobacteria bacterium UBA11153 | reverse complement strand
TCCGCTTCTCTTCATGATGTTATTGATGCCTTAACCTATGTGGCGGTTGCTATAGTAAACACCTGTGAGAGATACTTGCGGATAATCTGGATGCTTCCATTAACGTCGGGATTGATCAAACGTGTATTCTGATTCAAACTGGTAGTCGTAACCAGCGGTTTAAAAGATGAGAAATTCGATCTAGTGGTGATGGATGGGGTAGTGTGTCTCCTTGGCTAATCCATTTTTCCACAAGGTAACGTCCTAATGGTGTGAGGCGGAAACTATCGGTGATACCTTGCCCATCGACTTCTCGCCGCAAAATACCGACTTGAATTAACCACATTAAACCACTTTCGACTGCCAATTCTGATAGGGGACGTTTGGTATAGTGTAGCTCAATCCCGGTTTGATTTGCGATCGCGCCAATGGAAACGCTACTACAGCGCATTGCTACAAATAAAGGTAACTGAAAGGGCAAACAGCACATTGCTCGCTGGGCGCGATGGACACTACGAGTTGGATATTGAGTCAATTGGGTGTTTTGAGAGGGAATCGAAGTCATAGCAAAAGTGAGAAAATTTAGAGGGGAATGACTCGCCATCCCATAGTTATATCTCAAAACTGGTCTTGCCATAGTATTCCTTCGAGGGGTGGCTGTGGCAGTATCTTATGCTGTATCTCTTTCCTCTTCTCTCCATAGAGTGTACTATTTACAAGGAAAATTTTGCGATCGCTATTTGAGGGAAGTAAGTCTATGGCTTTACAAGTTGGTACGGATGCTCCGGCATTTACTGCTAAAGATTCTGATGGAAATACAGTTTCCCTGTCAGACTTCTCCGGCAAAACCGTTGTTCTCTATTTTTATCCGAAAGATGATACTCCTGGTTGTACTAAAGAAGCCCAAAGCTTCCGAGACAACTATGCTGAATATCAAGGGAAAGATATGGTTGTTCTCGGTGTCAGTACTGATGATGAGGCATCCCATAAACTGTTTCAGGAGAAGTACGGCCTGCCCTTTCAATTGTTAGCAGATCCCGATAAAACCATCACGAAGGCTTACGATGTGGATGGCGGTGGTTACGCCAAGCGCGTTACCTATATTATTGATGGCAATGGCAAAATTGCTCATGTGGATCAAAAGGTGAACACCGCTACTCACGCTCAAGATATTTTAAAGGTGATGGGTTAAGGTTTCCCTTTAGATTTAAAAGTGGGAGGAAAATAACTCCGGTTATTTCCCTCCCACTTTTACTGGTTTAGATGCTATCTGGATCGATGTTTAGTTCTCGCAGTTTAGCCGCTAATCTTTCAGCCCGTTGAGCTTCTTGTTGGGCACGTTGTTGTGCTAATGCTCGCTCTTCTTCCAATTCTGAATAAGAAAGAAACTTTTGTCCGTCGGGACGATAAATTTCTAATCCATCTTCTCCTAACTCAAATCGCACTCCTAAACGGGGACTTACCCATCCTGACATAGTTTCAATTACTTCCAGGAATCCCTCAATTCTTTGCCAACCATTTAACTCATTATCTTGCGGATCGTATAAATAATACTCCTGGACTCCATAGCGATTATAAAATGCAAACTTACGATTCATTTTGGTTTGAGAATCATTAAAAGAACGAATCTCAAACACGACTTGAGGAGCAATATTATTTTCTTCCCATTGAAGATAAGAACGTCGGTCATCTTTGGATCTGCCAAATATTACCATGACATCCGGTGCTTGGGATATTTCACGACTACCCTCAACTGGATACCAGAGTAAATCGGCTGCGACAAAGACATTTTCATCATTTTTATAGAGCGATTCGCATCCCTCTTTGATTTTGGTAATGAGTTTGTACTGAACGGTACTATCTGCCATCGGTTGACCATCGCTTGAGGGATAAATAATGGGTTGAGTTGTTAGTTGCATATCTCTTGCCTTATCTATATATATATTCTATATTTTAATCTCATCAGGGTTAGCTTCAGGATAAACCAGCTATTTGCTGGGAAAACCACATTGCTGCCATGCCATTGCCATTACACAGAAGTTTTAAAGTTTCCGATAACAAAGAAATGGGCAAACCCTCAAGGGCTACTGACACTTGACATTCTCGATACTTCCCATCCTCTTGCAACCGAAATGCTAATACTCTTTCCCCTTTAATATCTATAACCCAATACTCAGGAATTTGCAAAGCCGCATATAACTGCTTTTTTTCATCTAAATTGCTTGCCAAAATAGTATCAGCAATTTCACAGACTAAATTGGGCACTCGCCAATTATCTAAATTAATTCTACGGGGTTCACCTTCTTGCCACTGAGGAAAATTTTCACCAATATATAGAACTCTATCGGGCGCACCTCCACCCACTTTTGGCTTCTCAATAACGCAACCCCCGAGATCGTCAAAAGCTTTTACTCCTTTGTGAGAAAACCACAAGACAAATATCATTGTCAATAGATTGTTGAATCTGGAGTGATTAATTCCTTCATTACCCATATCAATTAAAAGATAGCCTTGATAAAAAAATATCCCAGCCTCCTCCAAAGAAGGATTGTCACAGGCAGCAATAAAATCTTCCCATCTGGCGGCTTGCCATTGGGGAATTGGGTGATTGATGGAGGATAAGGTTGCAGTAGTCATAATTCAGATTAAAGCGAATTGAGATTAATTTATGACTTTTCTCGTAATACTCTAGACAACTGCTCTAGGCTGCTTACTGGGATAATGTTTATTTTTATTATCAATTATCAGCTTTTCCCGCTGCTGCACGGCTACCTAATGACTGAAAAGCTCGATCCGATTACATTTGAGACTAAGCGGGTGATGGGACTCGAACCCACGACGTTTAGCTTGGGAAGCTAACATTCTACCACTGAATTACACCCGCATACCGTTACTTAAGGTAAGTCAGTTACCATTATAGCTGGTAAAAGTCTAGTCATCTATGACATGACATGGGAGGCGTGAAGTCCCTCCCCTTTCGCTTTTACTTTGAGCGGATTAACCCGCCTGGGCTGAACTACGCAGCTCTCTATCCCATTGCTTAACGCTTTTGGGAGTGCTTTTCGCATAATATTGTAAGAGCCATTAACATCAGCATTAATTAACAAACCATCTATCGTTTTGTACAAACCCCTCTGGATTCGCTTCCCAGTAAATTCTACACTGTCACCATCACTCTCGCCATAAACAGGAATTGGATCTAAAGCCAGAAAGTTGGAGACAGAAGTATAGGATTCTTCTTGTATTATTACTTTAATTCCAACTAAAAGAGCTTTGTATTCCAGCATTTTAATTAATCGAGTGTGCGGAATGCTGACAAAGTTTTGATTGTTCTGTTTACCCAAGTTAATGGAGTTTTTCCACTGCGGATTTTTCCCAATTACTAATGTCCCAATCTGGCGCTGGCTCAAAATATTGATAATCAGCTTGCTGGCATGGTGTAAGTAGTTATCTACTTTTTGATGACGACAGCGAGTGAGACGCTGAATTCTTGATGAGGTTTTCAGATTGCCTTTCAATTGAGATTGTAATTGGGATTTACGCTTGTTGTAGAACTGATTAATTGATTTTAGCGGTCGCCCGTTAATCAGTAGAGGAATAAACCCTGGTTGATTTGATGTTAGCGCCACTAAGTTATTCAGTCCGAGATCGATACTGGCTACTGATGCAAAGTTCTCTTGGTTGATGGTGGACTCCGGTTCATTGTAAATTACCTCAATGATATAACAGTCGCATTTGGGAACTACTCTTACTTGACAAATTTTATCGGGATTGACTGTCGTTTTTATCCAAATGTCTGTTCCTGAAAGTTTGATTATTCCTTTTTTTAATTGCTTTCTGCTAATTGCTTGCAGAGTGTAGACGATCAGATTTCGCCCTTTAACTTTATCTTTGTACTTCGGTAACTTTGGGCGGGCGGTAAATTTTGTCGGTTCGTTTTTATAAGCTTTGATCGCCTCGAAAAAACCGAGCCAATTCTTGTCTAATATCATCAAGATTTGTTGGCTAACTTTGGCAGGTAGTGATTGATATGCCCGATGGGATTTCATTAAAGAAGCCATTCGATTGTAAGTGAGATAGCCCCAGTTATAGAGGAAATTTTGGCGAATGACATAGTTAGCAGCGTTGTAGAGATTTTTGGATTGCCATGATAAGTTATCGAGTTCGTCAAAACGAGCATCATTAGATTTAATAATATGTCTTTCGACCTTCTGCATGATAACTTCCTTCCTTGTAAATAAAGGTCGGGTTGAAAGCGGTTGTCCTTCCGTGCGAATTCTGCTGCTGAGTCAGTATATACTATTCCTCACTATCTTTGACGAGAAACTTAATGAAGTTTTACAATACAATAATTGGGGGCATTAGGAGTGAGTAGCAAAAATGTTTAATGCGACTGAGATACTGATTGATTCGTTTGTACACAAGCTGCGGGATGGTTACCACCGGACTTACGGCGGGTTAAAGACTGACTATGAAGATATTATCGCTTGGGCTGGCAGCATGGCAATGGAAAATATTGCTAATAGCGATGCCCTCTATCATAATGTGGAACACTCGATTCTCGTCACCTTAGTCGGACAAGAGATGCTGCGGGGCAAACATATCCGCGAAGGTGGGGTGATGGTGGAAGACTGGCTCCATTTTATCATTTCCCTGGTTTGCCACGATATTGGTTATGTCAAGGGAGTCTGTCGCCAAGATAAGGAAGCGGAAAGACTCTACGCGACGGGGCAAAATGGGGAGATGATTTATCTCCCGCCTGGTGCAACAGATGCTTCCCTGACACCCTATCATGTCGATCGCGCTAAATTATTCATTGATGAGAGATTTGGCGGTCACAGGCTGATTGATGCTGAAATCATTAAGCTGAATATTGAATTAACTCGCTTTCCCGTACCTAAAGAGGGCGATCATCACGATACGTTGAATTACCCTGGTTTACTTCGTGCTTCAGATTTAATCGGTCAACTTAGCGATCCGCGCTATCTTAGGAAGATTAGTGCCCTATTCTATGAGTTTGAGGAAACTGAAGTCAATAAGTTTTTAGGATATCAGAATCCTGGAGATTTGCGGGCAGGTTATTCTGGATTTTACTGGAAGGGTGTTTATCCTTATATTCAAGATGCCCTCCGTTATCTTCAGCTCACTCAGGAAGGCAAACAAATTATCGCTAATCTCTATTCCAATGTGTTTGTTGTCGAACATGAGAAGAAGGAAGAGGCGTTAGGTGTTTAGATATGGGTTGTTGGTTATTGGCTATTTGTTTGTTTGGAAAGTTAAAATTGAAAACTAAAAACTATCCACTCCCCACTCCCTATTTTGATTTGTTATATGAATTGGTGGCAAAAACTGAGAAAAAACTATCTTGCCTCTTTTGGGGCGATTGTACTGTTAATTTTTTATTTAATTGCAATTGGTGCAGATTTTGTGGCTCCTTACAATCCTTATGATTCCCAAAAGGATGGTTCATTGCTGCCACCCACTCAAATTTATTGGCAAAATGGGGAGTCAATCGGTCCCTATGTCTATCCTACCACTCAAGGACCGACGGATTTGGAAACGGGCGATCGCAAACTCTATGTAGATAAGACGAAACCCTCGCCAATTCGGTTTTTTGTTAAGGGTTCGACTTATAACTTGTTTCAGCTTCGTCTCCCCATTGGCGCTAAATTTGAGGAAGTGGAGGTATTTGGCGGGATTCCCTGTAATTTACATTTATTTGGTGCTGTTGGTGAAGGTAAGATTAATTTATTGGGTACGGATGAGCAGGGTAGAGATCAGTTAAGTCGTCTGATTCATGGTAGTAGAATTAGTCTGAGTATTGGTCTGGTTGGGGTGGCGATATCTTTTCCTATTGGTATATTAATCGGCGGAATTTCTGGCTATTTTGGCGGTTGGTTAGATGCGGTTATCATGCGTTTGGTGGAAGTGTTGATGACAATTCCCAGTATTTATCTCTTGGTAGCATTAGCTGCTGTTTTACCACCTGGATTAACTAGTGCCCAGCGGTTTTTGTTAATTGTTGTTATTACTTCTTTTATTGGCTGGGCGGGCTTGGCTAGGGTAATTCGGGGACAAGTTTTATCGATTAAGGAGCGGGAATTTGTTCAGGCATCCCAAGCGATGGGCGGGAAGTCTTTATATATTATTGTCCGCCATGTTTTGCCGCAAACTACTACCTATACGATTATTTCCGCGACGTTATCAGTACCTAGCTTTATTGGGGCGGAGTCGGTTTTAAGTTTAATTGGGTTGGGAATTCAGCAACCAGATCCTTCTTGGGGAAATTTGTTATCTTTAGCAACAAATGCCTCTATTTTAGTTCTCCAACCTTGGTTAATTTGGCCTCCTGCGGCTCTAATTGTTCTCACGGTATTGGCTTTTAATTTATTGGGAGATGGCTTGAGAGATGCACTGGATCCTCGGAGTTTGCAGCGTTAGTGTTTTCGCAGTTATAGCGAGGGATTAGGGTTTGGGAAATTTAGAATGTCTTAACTCCCCTGGCGATTACAATACTTCGGTTTTGCATTAGTTTCCAGCCTTGCCTTGATGAGGGGTATCGAGTAATGAGTATTGACTTACTCCTGGAATGGTACGGGCAGCATTTTTTGAAGCTAATTCTTTACCCTCTGTCATGAGATAATCCAGAAATGTGCGAGCAACAATTGATAATTGTTTACCGCTAGGATAAATGGCATACCAATACCGTTCGATGGGAAATTGTTCCACATCTAAAATAGTTAATTGACTGCTGGTTCCTTCTAAAGCTAAGGTGTGGAGGGATAAAATCGATATTCCTAATCCTCCAGCGATTGCTTGTTTAATTGCTTCATTACTTCCTAAATCAAGCTGGACTTTGAGAGGAATTTTATTACGCTCAAATAACTCTTGTACTGCTTTGCGGGTTCCGGATCCTGGTTCCCTCATAATAAAAGGTTCATTCCCGATAGTTTCCAGAGATATATTTTTTTCATGGGCTAAGGGATGATTGGCAGGAGCAATAACTACGAGGGGATTTTCTATAATACGGTGAGAGGTAATATCTAGATGATCTGGTAGTTGACTAAGTACATATAGATCGTCTAGATTATCACTCAGACGATTTAAAATATGTTCGTGGTTAGTTACCTGTAAAGAGACATCAATTCCCGGATAACGATGGCAAAATGGTCCCAATAAACGGGGCACAAAATATTTGGCGGTGGTGATTACTCCAAGTCGCAGTCGTCCTTGTTTCAGACCTTTGAAGTCTGCTATCTTCATCTCAAATTGGTCTAAATTTTCAAAGATGGCGCGGCATGTCTTGACAAGTTCCTCTCCGGCTTGTGTAAGATAGAGTCGTTTACCCACTTGGTCAAATAGAGGCATACCCACTGCCTTAGTTAGCTGTTTGACTTGCATGGAAACTGTGGGTTGGGTGAGAAATAGCTCTTCTGCTGCTCTGGTAAAGCTATTGTGGCGGGCGACTGCTTCAAAGACTTTGAGCTGGTGTAGTGTGGATTGCTTCAATGATATTTCTCCTTGAGATATGTATAGATTATAGTCTATGTTTTTTATAGAAAGCAAATTTCTATGTCTATAGATAGTTAGGTTATCATATACAGATAACACCAAACAAGTGACAGTCTTCCTTCCATCTGACGTTGCACAATCGCTTAGTTTTGGGTTCGTTGGCGATCGCAAAGGTATCATTCTTTATCTTATACTAGATCGCTTTGGCTTATAACTTGAATTTGTGCAACGTTTTTTTTAGTTTTTGGTTGTTAGTAGTGTAAAGCCTTCGGCGCTTCCGAGTGTCAGGGTATTGGGTAATTTTAAGATTTTTAATGTCTGTGTATCTAAGAGGAGATAAGTTGGAGTTAGGGCTAATTTTTGTAAGGTGGCAGTATCTCTGGGGATAATTTGGCGATCGCTATAATAGTCTAAACTGGGACGATGATAGGGAAATGATGTATATATTGGTGTTTCTGGCGGTGTCTTCTTGAGAATCAATGTTGCTACTGGTTTGACGGGGAAGGTTTCGTTTAATTCCCAAATCCAGGATTTCGATGTCATGAGTAGGAGTAAGATGAGATACATCCCGATTAATAAAATTGGGATAAATGTTCGACTTTCCTGTTTAAACTGCCAAGTAACCAAAGCCATCATTGCTACTAGGATACAACTCATGATAATTAAAACTGGTTGCGGATCGACGATAATAAAGTAGATTGAGCCTCCTAAGCCTGCAATTGCGATCGCGCCCATCATCCAGACTATAATTCTGGCATATCTTTTCTTTGATTGGGTGGTAGGGGATACTTCATCCCGACTATTTACCCAAAAATCGGCTAATTGGGCACCTACTGCCAGGGCAAAAAAGGGATACAGTGGCATAATATACCAAGGTAGTTTGGTTCCCATGAGGGAAATTGTGCCCAAATAAACGATACTGCCAATTAAGACTAACTTCCCCCAACTTCTCTGGCGGTTTTGCCAAGCGAGATGCAATCCTCCAGGTAAAAATAATAGCCAAGGTAAGGTATATTTGAGTAATTCTAAAAGATAATACCAGGGATTGCCGCTATTGCCTTCAACTGATTGGGAAATTCTTTCTAATCCTTGAGATTGGAAGTGTATCTGCCAAAAGGTTGCACCGTAATATTGCAGTTGAGAAAGATACCAGAGAGTAATGGGGAGATTGCCGATGACAATGCCCAGCCAAAAATAGGGATTTTTGAATAATAAAATATGGGGAGTATCTCGTTTTGGCAAAGATATTGGTTTGTTGCCAGAGTTTTCACCCCCCCAACCCCCCTTGTTAAAGGGGGGAGGAAGAATATCACCTAGGTTTTTGTTATTTAAGGGTGGAGGAAGAATATCACCTGGGTTTTTGCAAAATTGGGATACTCCCAAAACATGTCTATCGGCTAGAATAAAGAATAGGACAATCCCGCCTAATAAAATAACTAATATTCCTTTGGTTAAGGCAATCAATCCCAAGGCTATACCAATACCTATACCCCAACGTTTATCATGAGGTGTCTTAAGTAAGGATAACAGTAATAACAGAAAAAAAGAAACTACTGTACCATCTAACATCGCCAAACGTCCATGACGCACTACTGGTAACAGCGTTAAATAAACACCAGCACTACAAAGAGCAGGTAGACGTTTAGCAAATATTTCTCTGGCGACAATATATATAAGAGGTACGCCGCAAGCACTCAAAAAAGCACCAGGTAAACGAGTCGTAAATTCACTAATATTTCCGAATTTATAACTTAAGGCAATTAACCAATCCATTAAAGGTGGTTTTAGTAAATAAGGTTGCCCCTGAAGGGTGGGATGCAGCCAATTTCCCGTGCGATAAATTTCTCTAGCAATTAGGGCGCGAGTTGCTTCATCCCAGTCGCGTAATGGTAAGTTTCCCAGAGACATACCCCACAGGAGAAGTGCGGCGAGGCAAAAGCTTAAGATACATTGGGTTTCTGTTATATATCGCGTTTTCGGTAATTTGAACATTAAGTTTAGATCTTTTAGATTAAAGAAATATTCCGTATTTTACCACTCTCCTTAATATCAGATTTAATTTAACCCTCCATTCCTAGGGTGCGTTATGCGTTGGCGCAGCCTTCCCGAAGGGTAGCTAACGCACCATTACTACCATATATAATTTATCAATCTAACTCATATCTCAATAACTTGCTAAATTAAACACTCTTTTCAGCAAACTTTTTTGCTCTTGACTTAATTTAATACCGGGGCGCTTTGCTTCGATAAATTTTTCCGCTTCATCCAGATTATCCACCAATCCTTTAGCCAAAAGAATACCAGCCACAACGGTAGCAGAGCGCCCATAACCGAGGGCGCAGTGGATATAAATATTGCCCTGCCAAGATAAAATTATCTCAATTAGTTTTTGAAAACTGGAATCTGGTGGTACAGAATTATCCAGTGTAGGGATACAAATATAAGTTTTGCGAGCAATAACATTATAAGGCTCGACAAATTCAGAGGTTAAATCGATAATTAAGTCGATATTATCGGGTAATTCAGGTAAAAATGGTCTCCTGCCCAACCAGATACCAGGAATTATTTGATGGCAAGCAGATGATTGACTAATCCATCGTTGAATATGCCAAACTATCCAAGTTAATAATAAATAAGGTAATAATAAGGATAGAGATAATTTGCTGATACTACCATTAGATTTTTTACCAAAAACTTTAGCCCCCAATCCTCCATAGCCACAGCCGACGATTGAGAAACTGATACCACTCCAGAAAAATAACCAGCCAATAATTTCCAGTTTACAACCTAATAGGATTAAAGAAACACCCAGAATACTAAAAATAGCAGCATATTTCATTAAAATGGGGGAAGGGCAAATTAGGATACCAATAACCAATAACCAATTAACCAATTAACCAATAATTCTCTTAAGCAGAGATAACTTATCTTTATAAGGTGGATAGCGCCAACTTTGATCCAACGAAAATCCTTTCTTCAAGACACTTTTATAATGGGAAAAAGTATCAAAACTCGCCTTCCCGTGATAGCCACCAATGCCACTATCGCCCACACCACCAAAAGGCAAGGTATCCACAGTGCTGTGCATAATAGTATCATTGATAGAAACACCGCCCGAAGAAGTTTGTTGTAATACTTGCTCCTGTTTTTCCTTATCCTTAGAAAAGAAGTACAGTGCCAAAGGTTTAGGGCGAGCATTAATTTCTGCGATCGCAACATTCAAATCAGTATACTCTAGTACTGGTAGAATCGGGCCAAATATTTCCTCTTGCATGATTGGCGAATCCCAGTTAACCCCGTCAATTACCGTTGGTGCGATATACTTTTCTTCGGGATTGCATTCCCCACCAACCACTATTTTCCCATCTTTTAATAGAGGTTGGAGTCTTTCTAAATGTCGGCGACTAATAATTCGGGCATAATCGGGACTTTGAAATGGATCTGTACCATAAAAATTATGGACGCATTGCTTAATTTCTGTCAAGAGAGCCGACTTAATTCGACTATCTGCTAAAAGATAATCAGGGGCAATACAAGTTTGTCCAGCGTTAACATATTTGCCCCAAGTAATCCGTTTAGCCGCATATTTTAAATCCACATCTGCATCAATAATACAAGGACTTTTCCCGCCTAATTCCAAAGTTACCGGAGTAAGATGTTTAGCCGCTGCTTCCATGACAATTTTGCCCACAGCAGTGCCACCTGTGAAAAAGATATGGTCAAACTTTTCCGCTAAAAGTGCTTGACTAGCTTCCACACCACCCTCTATAACAGCAATATAGGAAGGATCGAAAGTTTTTTGGATCGTTTTTGCGATTGCGCCAGAGGTACTCGCGGCAATCTCCGATGGTTTGAGGATAGCACAGTTTCCGGCTGCGATCGCGCCCACCAAAGGTGAAATTAGTAAAGAAAACGGATAATTCCAAGGTGATATAATTAGAATAACACCCAAAGGTTCCGGATAAATTTGAGCCGAAGCCGGAAATTGCTGAATCCCAGCCGATACCTTTTTCGGTTTGCTCCAAGACTTAATATGTTTGAGAGCATAATTAATTTCTGAGATGGAAGCTATTTCAAAATATGCCTCAAAATCCGATCTTCCCAAATCAGCTTTAACAGCATTAATAATTACCTCTTTATCATCTAAAATCGCTTGTTTTAGTCGTTTAAGTTGTTCGATGCGCCATTCTACAGATTTAGTTTTACCTGTAGCAAAAAATTGACGTTGTTGGAGGATAATATCCTTTACTGGTGTTTGAGTAAGCATGTTGGTATCCTGAACTATTTTAATTTTAACCCCTCCCCCAGCCCCTCTCCTACAAGGAGAGGGGAGAATATAACCTTTCTCAGGTGGATGGAGTACACATCTAAAGTTAGATAGTTCGATAATGTTAGTATTCAAAGAATTTAGTATACCTCACGGAAGTGAGAACCGCTATATTTGGATATTTAGTCTTATCCCTCACCCCATAGCACTTACCCCATAGCACTTACCCCTTGCCTCTTACCTCTTACTTATCATCACTATCCAATTTACATGCCCCCGCTGCTTAACATAACGATAAGACTCTTAAAAACTTACGCTTTTTTTAGATAAAAATGTTATTGGTTTATTCAACTTTAATAGCGCCAGATGCCCGCAATAACCAGGCAAGAGATCCCGATGGGTATATACAATCTACTACCTCAACAGTCACAAGTAAAAGATTTGGATCTTTGACAACAGCATCCCACCAAAACCAATATCTTTCATCAGCAGGATCGAACCAACTTATCCACTCCATCATACTCCACAATTCTTCTTCTATTTCGCGTATTTGTTCTTCTCTAGAAAGTGTTTGCCAGTTAGCTAGATTTTCTTCATAATCTTCTTCCCTACATTCTGGGGCACAACTTTCAACAAACCATCTAGGTAATACTTCTCGCCATTCATTTTCAGATAGCCAATTTTTTTCATACTGTCTCAGGACTATAGCCAAGACTTCTCGACAATTTTTGAGAACTCGATCTGCATTTCCTGGACAGATAACATTAAACCATATTATCGCAAAATCTTCTCCTCGCTCTTCTGGATATTCCCCAGAAAATAGATGCCTTAATTCGTCTGTTGGTTTCATTTTTATAACTCGTGTTACTGCCTTACATATATAAAACCGCTCCCCTAATCCCTCTCCTGCAAGGAGAGGGGAGAATATTTAGATATTTACTCTTACCCCCTAACCTCTCACCTCTTACCTCTCACCTCTTTTCTATATTGCCATGTTGAGGTAAACTATAAAGGTCAAGATGGGATGCGATCGCAAGTTTAAACCATGTCCAGAAAAGACCGCTTGTTTACACACCAGACGAGGAGGCAATTCAAGCGTGAATAGACTAGAGAATTATCGAAAAAGCATCAAAACATTACTGAAACAGTATGCTGATTCCATGAGTAAGAACCCAGAAGCTGAAGTGGAAATTGAGCTGGTTTTCGATACTGAAAAAGATCGGATAAAAGTGGTTTATAACTAGCAACTTGGGTTAGATATAGCCACTTACCTAAAATTATTGTAACTTACAATCTTGAAACGAATTATTGGCATCACAGGCGGCATTGCCACAGGCAAAACAACAGTCTCAAATTACCTAGCCGAAACTTACCAACTTCCCATTTTAGATGCGGATATCTACGCCAGGGAAGCAGTGAAACCTGGTACGGAAATCTTACAGAAAATTTTTGCCCGCTACGGTGAGAAAGTACAATTATCAGATGGCACGCTAAATCGGCAAGGTTTGGGCGAGATTATCTTTCATAATCCAGCCGAAAAAGAATGGGTAGAAGCACAGATTCATCCCTACGTGCGCCAGCGATTTGAATCAGAAATTGCTAGGGAGATGGGAAATATCATCATCTTAGCGATACCTTTACTATTTGAAGCAAATATGACAGATTTGGTTACAGAAATTTGGGTGGTTTCCTGTAATCAAGAAGAACAATTAAAGCGGATAATGGAAAGGGATGGCTTTGATTTAGCAGCAGCACAAGCGCGAATTAATAGTCAATTATCACTTGAGGATAAAATTGCTCGTGCTAATGTAGCTTTGGATAATTCTACCACCTTAGATAATTTACGGCAACAAGTAGATCTGGCTCTGGGTTAGATTTAAAAGTTCGTAGTAAGCACTTTAGTGCTGGCAATTATACATTTTTTAGGCACTTTAGTGCCTACTACAAACAAGGGAGCTTTTTTTTACGCAATTGTTCTTCTTGTATGGGATAGCATCAGGGAAATTAGGGTTAAATCCATCGGGCTGGAAAGAATTCGTTGGGCTGCGGCTAATTCTTCAGGCGCTTGCTGTGGGTTTAGTGCTTCTTTTAGATAGTTAAGGCAATGTTCTTTATAATTGATATTCTCTGTTTGTGTTGTACTGTAGGGGTGAAGCATTGGCGCGACTAAATTATTGGGTAAATCAGAGTTTATATCCGCCAATGCTTCACCCTGATTTCCTCAAGGCAGGGTGAAGCATTTGGATATGAATATAATGGTTTACCCATTAGCCATATTCCCCATATCCTTCACCCCTACAGCCTTGTCAAGATGTCTCTTGATTTTAAAAACCTATCTCCTGCTACACGTAGACTGTCTACCCTATTTTTCCTCTTTCAACCTTTGTATTTCCTCCAAACTCAATCCTGTCGTCTGACTGATAGTTGCTTCGTCTAATATATCCAGAAGTTTCCTCGCAATTTCTAGACTTTTTTCTTTTGCTCCTTGTTCTAATCCTTGTTCTAATCCTTGTTGCTGTGCTTTTTTAATCGCATTCCGCTGGTCAATAATATAAATTTCACGATGTTCTAACTCTTCTAATTCTTCCCGATTGAGGGTTGCTATATTTGCCACTTCAAAAGCCTTTCTGATTGCCGCAACTCCCCCAACTTTTTCTGGTACTTCATTTACATTAGATGCACTTTTCAGGAAATATATCCATTGCTCTGTCAGGGTTTCTATTTCATCTATTTCTTTGATAAATTTGGGCAACTCGACAAAGACTAACTCTAAATCGTATATGGTATAGTCGATTAAAAAGTCTCTTTCTTTGAGAATAAACCGCGAAATGGGTTTCTCCAAATTAGAGAACATTTTAAAATCAGTAATTGTCAAGGCTATCACCGGATTGAGTAGAGTGTAATCTTGTCCTTTTTCCAGTTGCATGGAATAGGATTTCGCTGCATTGTAGAGAATCCGCTTTTCAAATCCTTCTACATTCAACACCTGCATTTCAATAATGACGGTTTGCTCGTTATCGAGAACCGCTTTCACATCTAAATATGTGTCTTTAAAACCTCTAATTCTCGGTACTTGGTAAGGATTGAGAATTTCTAAGCTTTTAATCGTCGATTTCCCTTCATATAGGATGCCATTGAGGAAACTGATGAGGATATCTTTGTTTTGCTCTGAGCCAAATATTCTTTTAAAGGCAAAATCTGTTTTGGGGTTGATAAATTGCATTTTGCCACCTCCACTAATTCCGTTATTTATATATTAACAATAAATTTCCAGATTTAACCATCCATCCCTAGGGTGCGTTATGCCAAAGTTTTCACCCCCCAGGAGCATCTCACTTTGCCAAAGATACTTGTTTTTGCCAAAGTTTTTACCCCCCCCCAGCCCTGCTTGTGAAAGGGGGGAGCAAGAA
>DOIX01000356.1:0-4440 GCA_003511885.1 Cyanobacteria bacterium UBA11153 | reverse complement strand
AGAATACAACCTGCATTTCTTCTAAATCGGGATGCTCCCAACACACCCGATAAAATTCCTAAAGAATTGTCAAATAAGTATCAGTACCTTCATCAGGTAAAACCTTCAACGTTTGATGCCGTAAATCCGCTTCCAACCCCAACGCTTCCAAAGAAATTACTCCCAAAAGCCCATCTCTACCACCGGGCAATTCCAAACATTCAAAAGTTCCCTCTCTGCCACACAAAGATATCTTCGCATCCTGAAAAATTCGCGCCTTACCAATCCCCATTTTCGTAGTTACATTGACTTCTTTTAAAAGTTTCAAACATAGTCGAGTAATCACATCCGCAGGCAAACATAAAGTTGTTGCCCTAGTATCGACAAGTACATTAGTCAAGGTAACAGATTTTACCCGTTAGGCTGAAATGACTCCACTTTCTGCCAAAACTTGGTCAGCGCGATTTGTTACCATTAGTATCGTTAAAACTTTACCCATTTCCTCTGTTATTGTGGTGATAGTTATAGTTTACTCCTAAATGGATAATTGCTAGTAGCTAATTGTTTATTATTTATGTTTTAATTATAACTCGTTCATCTATAGCATTGTCGCGATTTACGCCTAGCTTTTATCTATAGGGTGCGTTAGCTTTCACGTAACGCACCCTATAGATAGTTAATCATTAAACCGCCTCACCCCCCACAACTACATTGTTAATCCGCAAACTTGGCCCCCCACATCCTACGGGTAAACCACTTTGTCCGCCCTTACCACAACCACCAGATTCATCCCAATAAAAATCATCACCAATAGCTTCAATATCGGCTAAAGTTTTAAAAACATTCCCCGATAAAGTAACATCCCGTACTGCTTCCGCTAAATTACCATTGCGAATCATCCAAGCTTCCCCAGCACTGAAAGTAAACATTTCCCCATTCGTCATTCCTCCCAACCAATTTTGAGCAAAAACCCCTTCCTTAATTCCCTTAAATAAATCAGCTACAGGTGTTTTACCTCTCTCAATCCAAGTATTAGTCATTCGGACAATGGGAGGATAATGATAATTCAAACAGCGAGCATTTCCCGTCGGTGTTTCTCCTAATTTACCTGCAGTTTCGCGAGAATGTAAACGTCCAACTAAAATCCCATCCTTAATTAATTGAGTTGTAGTAGCAGGCGTACCTTCATCATCATAGAAATAACTGCCCCGATGTCCAGCAGGTGCTGCACCATCAAAAATTTGTAATTCTTCCGGCCCAAATTGCCTTCCCATACTCATCACTTCTAATAAGTCAGGATTTTCATAAGCCATATCTGCTTCCGAAAGATGTCCAAAGGCTTCGTGGACAAATAAACCTGATAAAATTGGGTCAATTACCACAGTATAAGTTCCCCCTTTTACAGTAGGTAAAGACAGAGCATTAATCCCCCGTTGGGCAGCACTGCATACCTGTTCATCTAAATTGATTAAATCTTCATAAGCCTTGCGAGAGCCTGTAGTTTCTCTACCAGTTTGGACAATTTCTCCATTCCGGGCAGTCGCCGAAAAACGCATTTCCATATCTGCCCAAGATTGCTCGATTAAAGTACCTTCAGAAGTAGCAATAATTATCCGCTGATTGCTATCGCCATAACGTACTGTATGAGTAGTGATGCGAGAGTCATAGCGTTTGAGGAGTTGATTATAGCGATCGCAAAGTTCTTTTTTCTGTGCCAAACTAATTAACCGGGGGTGAGTACCCGTCAAGGGTAGCTGGCAGGTATCTTGAACGGGAACAATGGGTGCTAAGATGGTTTCGCTATCCCCAACGATGCGGGCAGCAGTAATGGCTTCCTCAATTCTTTCCTTGAGGGTGGAAAGCTGATTAAAGCTAGCAAAACCCCAGCCTCCTTTGTAGCAAACTCGAACTTGCCCGCCAATGGAAAGCCCTTCACTGAGAGTTTCCACCTTATCCCCTCGGAGGAAAATACTGCTTCCTTCCGATTCTTCTAAGCGAATCGCCAAGTAATCGGCGCGGGAAGCATAGCGAGCAATCAAGTCAGCCAGCAAGTTTTGAGCGTCAGCAAGTGCGGTTGTCATATTTGGGAAGTTGAATGGAATAATCTCCTATTTTCCATTAAACCTTACCAGCCACATTCCGCACCCTCAAATGTCACAAAGAATAGAAAAGGCAGAAAGAGGAAATATTTCTACTCATTCTGAGTAGTAATATCTTCAAATATTCGAGTACCATTAAGCCGATAAGAATAACCTGTATTAGCCTTGGCTGAATCGCGATCTAGAGTGGAGATTGACAAACAAAAACCTTATGAAGTAAAATGAAAAAAAAATCTATGCCAAAGCTTATCAATGAAATTAACACGATTCCTAATATGGATGTTCTAATTGAGTCAACAAGGGGCTTTGAGAAGGATCTTTCTAAGTTGAGTGAAACTGAAAAAGCAGCAGTTATTCAAAAAATTAACTCTTGCGCCAGCCTCTTCCCAACTCAAAGAGCTAATGTCTATCGTAAGCTCCGCCGCCTTCCTCTACCATCAAATCTTAATGGTTACGAATCTTCACTATACACGCTACGGGTTTCTCGAACACTAAGAGTGATTTGGGCAGTTGACGAAGATCCAATTTTTGGGCAAGTTATTTTCACTCTTTTTCGAGTAGTCAAACACGACGATCTCGATCGAGTATATCATGGTGTCGCAAAGTCTTTATATCAAGATATGTTTCACCACAATCTAGAAGCAGCCCAAATCTCATAAGCTTATTTATGGCACAGACTCTTACCCTCTGGGATGAATATGGTATTATTCACGAAGCCATGAAGATTTTGCCAAATGACGAGCTAAAGATTTGTTTTCTTGAAGCTTTGGCAGAGCTTCAAGACAACGAGTGTCACAGAATCAGAAAATTTCCGAAAACGAGACTGCACAAAGTAAAGGGTGTGAAGCAGGCAATTTATCGTGCTGATATCGATAAAGTCTCAGGCTGGCGTATCCACATTCAATACATCAATAGGCAAATTCATCTCAAGGATATTATTGAGGGGCAAAGGCACGATGATGTAATTGATGTGATTAAATCTAAAAAGGGACGCTACGAGTAAACTGCAAATCGCTATGTATCTAAAAATAGTTAACAGATGGACAAGGGCATGGCGAATTTTGGGCAGAAACCGATAGCGATAGATTTATTTGCTGGTGCTGGTGGGTTTTCTTTGGGAATTGAGCAAGCAGGGTTTGATGTAGCTGTCGCTGTGGAAAACGATCCCATCCATGCTGCCACTTATGCCTTTAACTTTCCCCAGACAGAAGTATTATGTACTGATGTTACCACGTTGAATAGTAGTGTTCTCCTGGCAGCGGTGCGAAATTGGTATGCCCGATATGAGATTAATCCCCCATTTCCTGAGATTGATTTAATATTTGGCGGTCCACCTTGTCAAGGTTTCTCATATATGGGGAAGTGTGAAATCGATGATGGGCGTAACCGTCTGGTGTTTGAGTTTTGTCGTTTGGTAAAAGAAATCCAACCTCGTTATTTTGTCATGGAAAATGTCCCTGGTTTGGGGCAAAAAAAATATAAAAGTCTCCTCAAGCAGTTGATACGCGAGTTTAAAGCCGCTGGGTACAAGGTTACTAAACCCGTGCAGGTATTGAATGGAGTCCATTTTGGCTTACCGCAGCAACGACGGCGGTTATTTTTACTGGGAAGTAGAATTGGCGAAAAACCGCTCAAGTATCCGAAACCGCAATTATCTGACAAATCTAAATTCTGTACAGTACGAGATGCGATCGCAGATTTGCCCAATTTAGATGATTTTCCCCAATTGTACACCTCCGACTTCCTCGAACTTACCGACGAGCAACTTAAACTCATCGAAGCCAAAGCCATGCCATTCGTAGAAAAGCTGCGAGATATTATTGGCGATAAAGGTAACTTCGCCTATCCCCGTAATTGGAATCCCCGCATCTTGACTGGCGTTACCCTCACCAAACATAGTCAAGCTTCCATTGACAGGTTTCAGGAGGCAATACCGGGTAAATTAGAACCCATTAGTCGTTTGCGGCGCTTGGATTGGGATGCACCAGCCCATACATTAAGAGCAGGTACAGGAGCTGATAGAGGTAGCTATACCTCCCCCCGTCCCCTCCATCCCGACTACCCAAGAGTAATTTCCGTCAGAGAAGCAGCACGCCTCCATTCATTTCCCGATTGGTTTCGCTTCCACACTACCAAATGGCACGGATTTCGCCAGATAGGAAATGCTGTACCGCCACTTTTAGCACGAGCTATCGGGAAGCAAATTATCACCGCCTTGCGGATTGCACCCTCATTACCCAGGCTTATCTTAGATTTAGGAGATCCCTCTTTACTAGAATTTAAACACTTATCAGCCGTTAGGTATTGGAAACTACAGTTTAAGTCTCTCTCCGGTTTCTAGAATAAATAAGGTATAGAGGAG
>DOIX01000354.1:14319-18540 GCA_003511885.1 Cyanobacteria bacterium UBA11153 | reverse complement strand
CAAGAGGATATAAATATTTAGGGTTTGTGGCCTTTCTTATCGCCCTCTTGCTTCACCCCTACCAATCTCTCTATGCCCTAACCGCTGTGGCGGTTGCTATAAGACTGAAAATTGATTACTCCTGTACATCTAACCTCTAAGCCCTAACCCCTAACCGCTCACCGCTCACCTCTAAATTTGATAGATTGAGAGAAAAATGTACCGAGAGAGGAAAATCAATTGTGAATAAACAAGCCGAAACTGACCGGATTATTATATTCGATACTACACTCCGCGATGGGGAACAATGTCCAGGGGCAACCCTAAATGTGGACGAAAAGCTCCTGATTGCCAGACAACTGGCGCGGATGGGTGTGGATGTCATCGAAGCAGGTTTTGCTTTTGCTAGCCCTGGAGACTTTGAAGCGGTGCAGAAGATTGCCGCCGAGGTGGGGACAGAAAATGGTCCAGTTATCTGTAGCTTGGCAAGGGCGATTAAAGCTGATATTGAAGCTGCCGCCGAATCTCTGAAACCAGCAGCTAAGGGGAGAATCCATACATTTATCTCTACCTCAGATATCCACTTAGAGTATCAACTGAAAAAAACCAGGGCAGAGGTACTTGCGATCGCAGAGGAAATGGTAAGCTATGCCAAATCCTTTATGGATGATGTAGAATTCTCACCTATGGACGCAGTACGCTCAGATCCAGAGTATCTGTACCAAGTACTGGAAAGAGCGATCGCAGCAGGTGCAACAACTGTTAATATTCCTGATACTGTCGGCTATACCACACCCAGCGAGTTTGGCGAATTGATTCGGGGTATTAAAGAAAATGTTCCCAATATTGACCAAGCTATTATCTCAGTTCACGGTCACAATGATTTGGGTTTGGCGGTAGCTAATTTCCTGGAAGCTGTGAAAAATGGGGTGCGACAATTGGAATGCACCATTAACGGGATTGGGGAAAGGGCAGGAAATGCTTCCCTAGAAGAATTGGTGATGGCATTGCATGTCCGTCGTCGCTATTTTAATCCCTATTTGGGACGTTCTCCAGAATCAGAAGCACCTCTAACTAATATTGACACTCGTCAGATTTATAAGACATCGCGATTAGTATCTAATCTTACCGGGATGTTGGTACAACCGAATAAGGCGATTGTGGGGGCAAATGCTTTTGCTCACGAGTCGGGAATTCATCAGGATGGTGTTCTCAAGAATAAGCTAACTTATGAAATCATGGATGCTCAATCCATTGGTTTAACCGATAATCAGATTGTATTGGGCAAACATTCGGGACGAAATGCTGTCCGCACTCGCTTGAAAGAGTTGGGTTTTGATCTATCGGAAACTGACTTAAATAAAGCATTTGTCCGCTTTAAAGAAGTGGCGGATAAGAAGAAAGAAATTACGGATTGGGATTTGGAAGCATTAGTTAATGATGAGATTCAGCAAGCACCAGATTTATTCCGGGTGGAATTAGTTCAAGTATCTTGTGGTAGTAATGCGACTCCTACGGCAACAGTAACTCTCCGTACTCCTGAAGGTAAGGAATTAACTGATGCCGCCATTGGCACAGGTCCGGTAGATGCAGTATACAAAGCAATTAATCGGGTGGTAAATGTCCCCAATGAATTGATTGAGTTTTCCGTGCAATCAGTCACAGCAGGAATTGATGCGATTGGGGAAGTAACTATTCGTCTGCGGCACAATAATCGAGTATTTTCCGGTCATGCTGCGAATACTGATATTATTGTTGCTTCGGCTCAGGCATATATCAATGCCCTGAATCGCTTGTATGGGTGGTTAGAGAGTGGTGGAAAAAACGATCCTGTGATGGGCAGCCTGCAAGAAAGTCCTGAAAGCCTGTCAGTGTATAATTGACAGTTGACAGTTGACAGTTGACAGTTGACAGTTGACAGTTGACAGTTGACAATTGTCAATTGTCAACTGTTATAATACCCCATCTTGATAGTTTGCGACTGGAGTGATACGCCAACGACAATCTCCCAACAATTCCAAAACAGAGGAGTGATATTTTAATAAACTAGATCGATGCCCAACACTAATATAAGTTATACCCAGATCTGTTAAAGATTGGTAAAGAGATTGCTCGTTTTTGAGATCCAAAGCACTTGTGGCTTCATCTAAGATAGCATAGCGGGGTTTGCTCAGTAAAAGTCGGGCAAAGGCTAACCGTTGTTGTTCTCCTAAAGATAAGATATTGACGAAATCTAACTCTACCTCAAATCCGCCCACTCTTTCCGGTAAATGGGCGAGGTTAACCTTTTTTAAAATTAACTCTAATTCCCATTGGGAAATATCCCGATTTGTGTGAGGATATAATAATTGCTCTCGCAGGGAACCAAGCATAAGATAAGGACGCTGTGGTAAGAATAGCATATCGTCTAAATTCGGTCTGGCAATACAACCCGTACCTGCTTGCCATAATCCTGCGATCGCTCTTAAGATAGAACTCTTACCCGTACCACTTTGTCCAGCAATTAATAACCCTTCTCCCGCAGTAACTTTTACAGATAAATCCCGCACTAGGGTATTGTGATAGTTAGGTGTTTCTAAGGTAACATGGGAAAGAGTTACTTCTTCATCCACCACACTATCAATAGTCGGTAATCCAGCTTTGAGAATGAGATGGGGATTTTCGAGAATTTCCGCAAACAAACCTAAACGATTGATACCAGCAGCAAATTCAGTAAGCTTGTCAAACCTAGCCACAATAACCGACATAGATTTTAATCCTTTATCAAAGGCTTTAGTAGTTTGGGTAATTACTCCTAACTTAATTTGTCCTGAAAAGTAGAGCGGTGCGAGGACTAAAAATGGCAGAAATAAACGCGCTATTTGATCGTATCCATTAGTAAAAAAGCTGAGATTTCGTTCCCATTTGATGATGCGATCGAAGTTTCGATACACTCCAGCAAATCTCTTATTTACTTGATCAAATTCTCGAGATTCTCCCTGATAAAAAGCAATAGCTTCACTATTATCTCTGACATGAATCAATCCGTAGCGAAAATCCGCTTCTTTCTTCCTTTGATTAAAATTTAGTCCAATCAATCTTTTGCCAAACCATACCGTACCAAAAGTCCCCAGACTAGCATAGATAACCAGGATGATGACAAGAGGGATAGAAATTGACCACATTACGCCAATAAAACCAATTAAAGTGCTGAAAGATGTGAGTAAAATAACTAATAAATCTAGGGATACATTGGTAAAGCTTTTGATATCTTCGGCAATTCTTTGATCCGGGTTATCAATAGTGGGATCTGAGTTAATTCGATAGTAAGCTCTCTGTTGAAAATATTGGGAAACAAACTCCTCTGTTAACCACCGCCGCCAATAGAGAGATAATTTCCGTTGCACGTAGTCGGTTAGGGCACTCAAGGGTACTGTCATCGCAATGATCCCAAGAGAAATACCAATTGTTTGGTAAAAAGCATTGATATTTCTCTCGGATAGCGCATTAATCAGATCCCGATTCATATAGCTCAGGAGGATTTCTTGGGAACTATTTAGTAAAACTAAACATAATAAAACCAGTAATAATCCTCTCGCACCCCATTTTTCATTACTAAACCAGTAGGGCTTGGCGATATGCCAAAACCGCAGCCACAATTGTCTGTCAACTCGATTGAGATTGGAATTGATTTCGTTCACTATTGATGAGGGATAAAAGGATGAGTTTTGAGGTTGGAGTTAAGCTGTGAGAGCAGCTCCCATTGAATAGTGATGACTCATAGCTTTAACTGATAAGTCCAAAATTTTTTAGAGATTAGGGATTAGCTATTATAGCGCTGTACGCTCGTGTAGTTACACATTAGAAGATGGATGCTCAATCTGGTATCTTTTAGAAGAAAAGTACTGTAACTACGCCAGCGTCCACTGCTATGGTTATAATTTATCTGGATGGTATGACATTCATCTGAAGTTGATTTGTCTAAAATATGTCAAGCAAAATACAGCAGTTTCCGCTATGCAGAGATACAGGAGCAGAAATTAATAAACTCATTGCTTAAATGTTGAGTATTAATTAAGTGTACTGCATTACAGGGTAAACTGCTGTATTAGTTTAGGTATTCAAAAAGCCAATTATGCCTGAACTTACTAAAAAAATACTATTATTTGAATTAAATATTGCCCACAATTATTGCCTGACAATAGCTTAAATGATTTTTCCTAATAAATTAGCACGCTAAGTAGGGCTTGCTGTATAAGTCAT
>DOIX01000354.1:3769-13892 GCA_003511885.1 Cyanobacteria bacterium UBA11153 | reverse complement strand
TAACAATTAACAATTACAACAAATACACCAGTGTGAAGAGAATAATCCACACTACATCGACAAAGTGCCAGTACAACTCTGAGGCTTCCACGCCAAAATGAGACTCGCTGGAATAGTGATTAGGTTTGCGCGATCGCCACAATACTGCCAAAATGAGAAAAAGTCCTGCTGTGACGTGCAATCCGTGGAATCCAGTCAAGACAAAAAAGCAACTGGTAAATAAGTTTGTTGTCAAACCAAATCCCAGATGCCCGTATTCATAAATTTGTCCCACTAGGAATAATGCCCCCATCACCGCCGTGATGCTAAACCAAAGTTTCAATCCAGCGTTATCATTCCTTTTAATGGCACTTTGACCTTTGTGCATGACAAAACTGCTAGAAATTAGATTTATTGTGTTAATTCCTGGCAGTAATAATTCTAACTCAGGAGTTCCTGCTGGCGGCCATTCAGGTAGTGTTGATTTGTAAATCAAAAAGGCAGCAAACAAGCCGAGAAAAATCATACTCTCAGCAATCAAAAAGACAACTATCCCGAACATCCGAAAATCGTGATGTCCTCCATGGTGAGTTACGGTTTCCTCCGCTTTATGATAGTTGAGGGCAGTTTTGGAAGGATCGATCGTTGAACTTTGCATAAACTCCTTTAAAGTCATTGGTGATTGGTCATTTGTCCTTGGTGATTAGTCCTTGGTGATTGGTGATTAGTCATTTGTTCTTGGTGATTTGTCCTTGGTGATTGGTCATTTGCTGTTGGTTGTTAGTTGTTGGTGATTGGTCATTTGCTGGTGTTTGTTGGTTGTTGGTTATTGGTTGTTGCTTTTAAACAAAAGACTAATGACTAATGACCAATGACTAATGACTAAGCATTGGCTTTGACTTCAGCCAGAATTTCCTCAACCTGTTGCTCGCTGTCAATACTATAGCTGTCAATCCCGTATTCGTAAGGTTCCGACCATAAAATTGGTTCTTCTGCAAAGTTCTCAATTGCTGGCGGAGAACTTGTCTGCCATTCTAATGTTAAAGCACGCCAAGGATTGCGACCTGCTTTAGCACCTTTTGCTAAACTCCAGAAGACATTAATGATGAAAGGCACCGTTGAAACAGCCATAATATAAGCCCCAACAGTGCAGATAATATTCAAAGTTTGGAATTTGGGATCGTAGAGAGCCACTCGTCGATTCATCCCCAGTAATCCCAACTCGTGCATGGGTAAGAAGGTAATATTGAGACCAATAAACGTCAGGGCAAAGTGAATTTTTCCTAACGTCTCATTAATCATCCTTCCTGTCATCTTCGGAAACCAATGGTAGAATCCCGCAAATATACCAAAAACACTACCTCCGAAGAGAACATAGTGCATGTGAGCAACGACAAAATATGAATCGTGAACGTGCAAGTCAAAGGGTACTGATGCGAGCATCACACCACTTAAACCACCAATAACAAAGGCAGAAATAAAACCAATGCCAAAGATCATCGCACTATTAAAACTGATTTTGCCCCCCCAAAGCGTGGCACACCAGCTAAATACTTTAATCCCAGTAGGTACAGCGATAATCATGGTAGCGATCATAAAAAACATCCGCAACCAACCCGGAGTACCGCTAGTAAACATGTGGTGCGCCCAAACAATCAAGCCCAAAAATGCGATCGCTAAACTGGAATATGCGATCGCGCGATACCCAAAGATTGGCTTGCGAGCGTGGACTGGCAATACTTCGGAAATTACCCCGAAAAACGGCAGTACCATAATGTAAACCGCCGGATGGGAATAAAACCAAAACATGTGCTGATAAACAATGGGATCTCCTCCACCTGCGGGATTAAAGAAACTCGTCCCCGCAATTAAGTCAAATGAAAGGAGAATCAGAGCTGCTGCTAAAACTGGTGTGGACAATAAAATCAAGGCGGAAGTAGCAATCATTGCCCAGCAAAATAGGGGCATTTGATAAAGCCCCATACTGGGTATCCGCATTTTGAGGATAGTCGTCAAAAAGTTAACTGCACCCAGAATTGAAGAAGTTCCAATTACCAGGAGACTAAAAATCCAAATTCCCTCACCCACCTTACTACTAATTAAACTCAAGGGAGGGTAGGAAGTCCAACCAGACTCTGCTGCACCGAAGAAAAAGCTACTTAATAGTAGCAAACTTCCGGGAGGAACCAGCCAAAAAGCTACCGCATTAAGTTTGGGGAATGCCATATCTTCTGCCCCAATCATTAACGGGATCAAATAGTTAGCAAAGGCTGCACCAGCAGGAACAATCCAGAAAAAGATCATGATTGTTCCGTGCATCGTAAATAGTCGGTTATAGGTTTCCGGATCTACGAAATCTGGAGCAGGTGTTGCCAATTCGGTACGGATTCCTCCGGCGAGAGCGCCACCGATGAAATAGAATAGAAATGATGTAACCAGGTATTGAATACCGATTACTTTGTGGTCTGTATTGAAGGTAAAGTAATCGAGCCAAACTCTTTGTTTTGGCTCTTTGGGCTGACCGGGATCTTGTGTCCCTGTGGATTCTATTGCTTGAGTTGACATGGAATTATTGCTGATTGGTTTTTTGGTTGTTTGTTCCTTGTTCTTGGTTCTTTATTCTTGAGTTGTTTCTTCTCGGTCAATCTTTCGGGACTAGGACTACCAAACTAATAATCAACAACTCACAACTAACAACCAACAACATTAATGGATATGTTGTATAGTTTGTGAATCGATCCCTATTTCAGCAGCGTAGGGAGCTAAAAATTCGCTCTCTGAGAGTTGTGCTGGATTTACAGCAATCGCTTCTTCTAAATTAGCAGTACTGGCGATTTGTTGGGATTGGAGCCATGCCTGATAGTCTTCGGCACTATGGACGTAGAGTTTACTAACCATTCCTCCATGATAGGAGCCACAAAGTTCCGCGCAAACGATTGGATATTCACCAACCTTATTTGGTGTGAAAGTTAGGACAGTATTCCTGCCAGGAATAGCATCTTGTTTGATCCGAAACTCTGGGAGCCAAAAGGAATGGATCACGTCTGCCGCTGATATATTTAATTGGACTTGTTTTCCAACCGGTACGTGGATATCCCCTCCACCAATGCCTAAGTCTGGGTAGTTGAAAATCCAGGCATACTGCAAACCTAGAACATTAACAGTGAGATCCGGTGCTTCTCCTTCTTTCCCAGGTGTAGCACCTAATCCGAGTGCAATCGCGCCTTTTCCTGGATTGAAGGCAATCAAGTTTTGTGGTGCTGAGGATTTGTCTTCCCTCATGTGTGCCATATTGCTATGGTCATGGGATGCCATCGGATCGAGTCCGCCCATGGCATTATACACTTCAAAACTGTAGATGGAGATAATTAAGACGAGGACAGCAGGAATCGCAGTCCAGAGAATCTCTAAGGGAATATTACCTTCAATGGGCGGTCCGTCTGTTTGATCGTCCTTTTGACGGCGAAATTTGAAAATCGAAACGATCAGTACACCTTGAACCAGGATAAATAATCCTGTGGCGACAGTCATCATCAGCCTGAAGATATTGTCCACTTGGCTGGCATCTTCCGAAGCCGCTACTGGCATGAGTCCGTGATTTTTACCATACCAGAGGCTCGCCAAAGTCAGGATGATGCCAGCGATTAGAGTTGTAATGTTACTTGGAATATTCACAATTGAGGCAACCTCCTACCAGTAGGAATAGGGACATATTATTTTTTATGCTCTTGCCTTGTCAGGCTCAAACCGCTCATAGAAACCTAGCCACATCTAGTCAGATCCAGACAAAACTCGATATCTACGTTTGTAATCTTAGTCCAAAGTCCTAAAACTACAGGGATAAACGGCAATCCCTCTATCCCATCCATGAAGTTTGGGATTACTTTACGAGTACCAATCTAAAACAGGTCAAGAGTTAAGTGGGTAACAATTGTTAATCTTTATATATTTTTTAGGTTGTTTTTGGGGTAAAACAATAGCTGGATCCTCTCCTGCTATCGCCCAAATAATTGCAGGATAAGGGATTCAGTCCAGATATCCCAGCCTGGGGGATATCTATGACCCGCTCCAGAATAATTAAAGAAATGTAAACTTAGTTAAAGTAAGTATGCGATTTGTATAGAGCAGTCTAACAATCTGAAAAATATCTAAAGGTATGAGGGAATTTCTGGGGGATCGTTAAAACTATAAAAGATATTCAGGCTATAGTAGATGGGCAATAAACCACCACTAACATCCATCAAGAGGAGTAATGAGTGGTTACTCAGGGTTTAGTAAATTTTTGGTAATGAAAATGACTGAATCAGTTCTTCATCAGCATGGTGTAACAGCCAAACATCTCCCTCAAGCAAAGGATAGCATCCGGAGCCTAGTCTGGAAAATTGCGATCGCAACTCTTCTGTTAATGGCAGTCGGGAGCGCGACAAGGGTTATGAATGCGGGTTTGGCTTGTCCGGATTGGCCTTTATGTTATGGCCAGTTAGTCCCCAGTCAGCAGATGAATTTTCAAGTCTTTTTGGAGTGGTTTCACCGACTTGATGCTGGTTTGGTTAGTTTAAGCACTATCGCTTTGGTTGGTTTATCCTGGTGGGAACGTCGTTCTTTACCCAACTGGCTACCTTGGGCGGCTACCTTAGCCTTATTCCTAATTTTCTCCCAAGCAATTCTGGGTGGATTGACTGTGACCGAACTCTTGCGGTTTGATATCGTCACAGCTCACTTGGGCATGGCGCTGTTATTTTTTTGCACTTTACTTGTCATTGCGACAGCACTTCTTCCCTATCAAGGTACGGGTACGGTTGGCAAATTACCTTGGATAGGCTTAACCGCCGCAATTTTAGTTTATGTCCAAAGTCTTTTGGGTGGATTAGTTGCTTCTCAATGGGCACTACATCAATGCTTTGGGGCTTCTCAACTTTGTACTGTGATGAACAGTCATATTGCTGGTGTAGTGCCACCAACTTTAGCAACCCTAACACTTGTATGGATGGCATGGCGCACGCCTGCTTTAAATCCATATTTGCGGCAATTAGCAAATATAGCAGCTATCTTAGTCGTTTTCCAAATCTTTCTCGGTGTGGCTACGTTTCGCCTACACCTACAAGTTGAACCCTTAACTGTAGCACATCAATTAATTGGTGCAGCTTTACTGGGCACTTTAGTTACTTTTGCAGTTTTAGCCCTGCGGGATCGCAGTGCTTTGAAAGGAACAAAGTCAAATATAACAGGAAATGGGAATTTTGAGTTGGCAAGTAAGTAGGTGAGAATAAAACCATCTCAATCAAAGTTGGCTCGTAGTAAGCGCTTTAGCGCTCATACTTTTGAATTATTCACACCTACCTACTTAACTCAAGACTCAAAATTCAAAACTCAAAACTCAAAAAAGGAATTGGTGACTTGAATGCTTGGGACAACAGTATCCCCTCAACATGAAAACTTCGGGCAAGTTTTACAAAGTTACTATCAGCTAACTAAGCCTCGCATCATTCCTTTATTGCTGATTACGACAGCAGCAAGTATGTGGATGGCAGCCCAGGGAAAAGTAGATCCTTTCTTACTACTGATAACCCTCCTCGGTGGTACTTTAGCTGCTGCTTCGGCACAAGTATTTAACTGTATTTACGATCGCGATATTGACTATGACATGTTGCGTACCCGCCATCGCCCCATTCCATCGGGTAAGGTACAATCTCGCGATGCCTTAATATTTGGTATTGTCTTAGCCTGTCTTTCCTTTACTCTATTAACTCTATTCGCTAATCTCCTGACAGCTTTACTGGCAATGTCCGGTATAGTTTTTTACATGGGAATTTACACCCACTTACTCAAACGCCATACAGTCCAAAATATTGTCATTGGCGGTGCGGCTGGTGCAATTCCAGCATTAGTAGGATGGGCAGCAGTGACTAATGAGTTAAGTTGGGCAGCCTGGTTACTATTTGCGATTGTGTTTCTTTGGACACCTCCCCACTTCTGGGCACTAGCTTTAATGATTCGGGAAGATTACGCTAAAGTCGGTATCCCGATGTTGCCCGTGGTAGAGGGTGAAGAATCTACCACTCGTCAAATTTGGATTTACACCCTATTAGTTGTACCTGTTTCCCTGATGCTGATTTATCCTTTAGGAGTATCAGGTTTGCTCTATGGCGCGATCGCAATTCTCTTAGGTTACATCTTTCTGCGCAAAGCATGGCAGTTATTACAGAATCCCACAGATAACCAATTGGCACGCTCGATGTTTAAATACTCGATTCTCTACATGATGCTTTTATGTACTGGCATCGTGGTTGATAGTTTGCCAATTACCCATCAAGTTACTGCTCTTGTCACGGATAACGTCCAAATGTTTGTCAGTGCGATGCCGATGCGGTAGAGGCTGTTTATTAAGATTGGACATTCTCTTGATTAAGTCAGTAGGGTGCGTTAATTAACGCACCCTACTGTATATAGTTTAACTCCCTATTTTTGTCACCAATCTTAAGTCATCACTTCTCCTGCAACAGACAAGGATTGCGGCTGAGTAACGGGGAGATTATTCAAGCGGCTTTGCTGAAATAACATCATCAGCAGCGTAGTTAAAAATGCGACAATTACTAAAGGCCAAAATGAACCAGTTTCCTCTTCCGACTCTTCAGGTTTAGCAAAGTCGCGCACGAAATCGCAGGCAAGACATTGGTAAACGTCACTGCTCCGTTGCACGACTGACTTTTTGCCACATTTGGGACATTCAACCAGAATTTCTGTTATCGGATGGGGTTTTATTTCGCTTTTCATTGGTAGTGCATCTCCTTTTGTAGAAATACACTGAGTCACCAACAGCAAGCCCTATTCTTGAGATTTCTCTTCTGAAGTTTTTGTCAAAGTTAGATAGATGCACGCCACCATAGTTTAGCTGTATCTAATACAGGCTATCTTTATCAAAGATTGGGCTTCTGTAGTTGGGTGGAGGGTGGTAAGGCACTTAATAGTTACCCTCTACTCAGTGAGGTAAATAATCCATAATAACTTTCCTAGAAAGAAAAATCTATCGCTCACCCCCTTGTTTTGGAGAAACCTATAGAGTACAGACTTCTTTCTCAAGAATCAAGTATTTGGTGACATGAAAGATTAAGAATAAATAAATTAATTAATCGAGGGCATAACTCCTCGCCCCGTAGAGCTATGGCTTAAACAGGTAACTCTTTCGGCAATAATCGACGAGTTTCCCATATATTCCCATAAAATTGCTGCTAATCCTGCGATCGCACTTCTCGCGATTCTACCTCCTCAATGTCAAAGGATTAAGTCGAACCTCTAAAATTGATATTCCAGCAACCGTGCCGGATTATGACGGAGAGCCGTAACTGAGCCGTTACCGATTCGGGATGGTTTTGCCCCTCTCCTTTTTATCCCGCTTCGTAACAACTTTTTAAGAATCCCCCGTGTTTCAACCGGGGGAGTACGTCAATAATACTAAACATCGCTACTTCGTCTTTTGCCAATCTTCCAAAGCAGCAATCGCAAAACTAGCCAGAGGATGATTCAAAAATTGCCCAAGTGCCGCAACTCCTCCAGCTTTACTAGCACTGAGAATCCGTCCACCTAAGTTGGGATTAGCATCTATTTGTTTAACAATTTCACCTGCAAATTCGACTTTAGCTACCATGGAATCAGTATTATAAGTTGTGGCGAGTTGTTCCATTAATTCTTGAATTTCTTTAGCTGCTTCGGCTAGGGATTGTTTGTCTGTATCGTTATAGTTATTAACGATATTATTACCGTGAATATCACCAACACTTCCTTGAAGTGAGTTAATGCTACCGATTTTACTTCCTTCAACTCTATCGCCATGCCATATTTTATCGTTATTCATTGTTTGCTCCTGTTGGTTGTGATTATGAATTAAGACATTTACAGAAAAATTTTTTAATTCTCTTTCTCTATCGTTAGATCCCCCTAAATCCCCCTTCAAAAGGGGGACTTTTCCAAAATTCTCCCCCCTTGTCAAGGGGGAATTTAATTTCTCCCCCCTTGTGAAGGGGGGCTGGGGGGGATCTAATTTCTCCCCCCTTGTCAAGGGATCTAATTTCTCCCCCCTTGTGAAGGGGGGCTGGGGGGGATCTAATTTCTCTCTATATCTACTTCTATAACTTCGCCCGGGTTTCCTCATCAAACCCTCACCATAATCCCCAGCAAATTCAGGATAATCAGAATATTCATTAATTACGCCATCAATTAAGCCCCTCACTTCCACATCTTCACCACTTTCATGACATTCTATCGTAAAACGATTTCGATCCAGACAATAATAGAGGCGATTTAAGGGAAAAGTAAAAGGCTTTTGGCTAGGTTGACAAACTTGGCAATTACAGGGAATGAGAGTATCGTACTTGAGTCCATCAAAACTATCGTGAATTTCTTGGAATTTCCGGTTAATAATTGTCATTAAATCGCGGGGACGATTTCCAGCAACGCGGATGGTGATTTTTCGGCTATGGTAATATTCGACAATTTCAGCGCGGGTACTATTATCTTTGAGGATAACTCCATTTTTCCATACTAGGGCATTTTCTGGATCGGAGACATTTTCGATATCTTGGTGCATTTCTACAATAAAGCGGGTTAAGATTCCTTTGGGCATGAAATTGTAGTTATAGCGGAGGAGCAGATTATTTTCACTATGCCATTGATATGAAGGAGATTCTGGAGAAAGGAGATGTGGGGCGATATATTCACCTTTACGGCGAGGAATTTCATAGCAAACTTTGAATTCTTTCATTAGTTGCAGAAGTTGGTAGCGCATATCGGCGTATTCGTCGGCTGACCAAATTTCTGCTAAATCTTGATCGTTAAATTGTCCCAAATTTTGTTTAACTTTGTCATTATCCAATATTTTATAAACTGCAGTAGTTCCCCAATTGGGTTTGAGGATGAGACGATGAGAGAGAATGGGGTCATTTTGGAAATGCAAGCAAATACCTAAATCGTGTAAAAATTGGCTGAGTAGGCACATTTCATCCCGGTTAGTAATTCCGTGACGGCGACAGGTATTTTGATATTCGGAATATTCTATATAGTTACGTCCATCGTTTTCTAAAGTATAGCGGACAGCAAACCATTTGTTCGGGAAAGGTATCCCGTTGGGGATGAGTTTTTCTAGTTGGTGTTGGAGTTCGTTTTGTAATTCGGTTAAGCCGCGATTATTAGCTAAATTAAGAGTAAAAGTATCCCGCAGATTAGCAAATTCGCCCCGGAGTTGGTTGAGGTTGAGATTGCAGGTGCGATCTTGTTTTTCGTTTTGAATTAGGAGTACCGGGCTATTATTACTGAGGAGTCGGATAATTTCTAGCCAAAAATAATGGTCGGTATCTTCTTTGCGGCTATCCGCGACGAGGAGGTAAAGGGAACGTTGGGTGAGGAAAAATTGATGGGTTTGGTGATAGATTTCTTGTCCGCCAAAATCCCAAATATTAATGCGATATTGTTTTTTATTGGCGGTAGTGAATTCCCATTTTAATATGTCGATTCCTTCGGTGGATGTGTCTTCTGTTTCTGGTTTGAGTTGATAGTCGGGGTTGAGGATTTTGTTAGCGAGGCTGGTTTTTCCGGAACCTCCTTCGCCAACAAGGAGGAGTTTGGCTTCGTAGATGGTTTGGGTTTCGTTGGGGTCCCGCTGGGTAAAATAATAGTCTAAAATCGGTTGCGCGTCAGGACTTTGCCAGCTTTCTTTTTCAGGGGATTTATAGGAGAGGATTTCTGGTGGGATGCTGATGGGATTAGCTTGTAAATCTAGATCTTTAAGGACTTTGAGTTGTTGCAGTGTTTGGGGAATATCGGTAATTTGGTTATGGCTTAATTCCAGTCTTTCCAGTTTCTCTAATTTTCCCAGGGATTCTGGGATCTCTTTGATCTGGTTTCTATCAAGGTGAAGCACTGTGAGATTGGTGAGGTTCCCCAGGAATTCTGGGATCTCTTTGATCTGGTTTACACCGAGGAAAAGCCAAGTAAGATTGGTGAGGTTCGAGAGGAATTCTGGTATCTTTTTTATCTGGTTTTCATGGAGGTGAATCCCAGTAAGATTGGTGAGGTTCGAGAGGAATTCTGGTATCTCTTTTATCTGGTTTTCACCAAGGGAAAGCTTGGTGAGATTGGTGAGGTTCCCCAG
>DOIX01000354.1:1083-3448 GCA_003511885.1 Cyanobacteria bacterium UBA11153 | reverse complement strand
TGGTATCTCTTTTATCTGGTTTTCACTAAGGTAAAGCTCTTTGAGATTGGTGAGGTTCTTCAGGAATTCTGGTATCTCTTTTATCTGGTTTCCAATAAGGTAAAGCCCTGTGAGATTGGTGAGGTTCCCCAAAAATTCTGGGATCTCTTTTATCTGGTTTCCACTGAGGTGAAGCCCTGTGAGATTGGTGAGGTTCCCCAGGAATTCTGGTATCTCTTTTATCTGTTTTCCACTGAGGTAAAGCCCTGTGAGATTGGTGAGGTTCCCCAGGAATTCTGGTATCTCTTTGATCTGGTTTCCACCGAGGTAAAGCTCTGTGAGATTGGTGAGTTTCGAGAGGGATTCTGGTATCTCTTTGATCTGGTTTCCCCAGAGGTGAAGCACTGTGAGATTGGTGAGTTTCGAGAGGGATTCTGGTATCTCTTTTATCTGATTTTCCCAGAGGTGAAGCACTGTGAGATTGGTGAGATTTCCCAGAAATTCTGGTATCTCTGTTAATCGGTTATAAGCAACGGATAATTCCTCTAAATTCCTCAATTGCGACAACTCATCCGGTAGCGTCATCAATCGATTTCCTACCCATTCCCGTTTCTCCTCATCCAACTTCCCCAATACCAACCGCTTCAACTGCGTCAACTCACCAATCTCTGGCGGTAATACTTCTAATTCTAGCCCCGCGAGATCTAATTCTTCCCAATTTTCCGCTTTTGCTTGGGTGATGAGTTGCTGCGCGATCGCGTATGTCATGGTTGTGGTGTTGGTTGGTTATTCTGATTGTGGCATAGGTTTTGGGGGTTTGGGTAGATGAGGTGGTTTTGTCTGTAAGTCAGAAAACCCGCCGGAGAAAAACCCGCTGTAGAAAAACCCGCCGTAGCCCAACCCACCGGAGAATAAATTCTACGGCTAATAGCTCAAGTCCATTAAAATTGACTTTTATTCTCATGCCAGTCAGTTAAAACTGACAGGACTTACGCAAACACCATCGTTTTGCCCCCCCGACCCCCCAAACTTGGGGGGAGTAAATCCGGTTCCCCCCAGATTTGGGGGGCTAGGGGGGCAAATGCGTAAGTCCTGACTGACTTAAGCTATGAGGCAGTGGTTTGAACCACTGCCGGGTTATCGCTAATAGAGCAAGTGTTATCTTTTAACTCATAACTTGCACCATGACAAAAATTGGGAGTTATCCAAAAAAAGATAACTCCCAAATACCGAAATTAACTCTAGATTACAACTGAGGTACGAATCGATCCTTATCAGGAACTAAAGTATACTCAGCGGTAATTTGACGGAATTCCTCACCATCAATGGTTTCCTTCTCAATTAACAAATCCACCAAACGATCGATTACGGTACGATTTTCTTGGATAATCCGAATTGCATCTTGATGACAATCCTCAATAATCAATCGTACTTGTTCGTCAATGCGAGATGCTACTTCTTCAGAATACTCAGCTCGACTCATTAAACCAGCGCCAAGGAAAACTTCTCCCTCTTGACTTTCCAGGGATAGAGGTCCCAAATCCGACATCCCAAAGCGAGTTACCATTTGTCGTGCCATACCAGTAACTTGTTGCAAATCTCCACCAGCACCAGTAGTTACTTCAGAATGACCGAAAATTTCTTCCTCAGCAGCACGTCCACCCAAAGCACCAGTAATTCTTGCCTTAAGCTGTGCCCTGGTAATTAAACCTTGTTCTTCATTGGGGGTAAACCAAGTCAAACCTTGAGCTTGCCCGCGAGGAACTAGGGTAACTTTTTGGACGGGATCGTGATCTTTGATCAAAGTCCCTACAATAGCATGACCGACTTCATGATAAGCAATTAAACGCTTACTTTTGCTATCTACTAGTGGCGTACCTTCCATACCAGCTACCACTCTGTCTACAGCATCATTAATTTCCAACATCGTAATCGCTTCCTTGCGACGACGTGCTGTTAAAATTGCGGCTTCATTGAGTAAGTTGGCTAAATCAGCACCAGTAAAACCAGGAGTACGTCGTGCGATGGCTTCAATGGAAATTTCTGAAGCTAATTTCTTATTCCGAGCGTGGACTTCTAAAACTTTAATCCGTCCCTTCAAATCGGGAGTATCCACAATCACTTGGCGGTCAAAACGTCCGGGACGTAACAGTGCTGAATCTAAGACATCAGGACGGTTAGTCGCCGCAATAATAATAATACCAGTATTGCCTTCAAATCCATCCATTTCAGTGAGTAATTGGTTTAGGGTTTGTTCCCTTTCATCATTACCACCACCGATACCAGCACCCCGCTGTCTCCCTACAGCATCAATTTCATCAATAAAGATTAAACAGGGGGCATTTTCCTTGGCTTTTTTGAACAAATCGCGGACGCGGGAAGCACC
>DOIX01000354.1:0-799 GCA_003511885.1 Cyanobacteria bacterium UBA11153 | reverse complement strand
GCGATCGCTTTTGCTAGTAAAGTTTTACCAGTACCAGGAGGCCCAACTAAAAGTACGCCTTTGGGAATCCGTGCCCCGACTGCGGTAAACCTTTCTGGTTGCTTGAGAAAAGTAACAACTTCTTGAAGTTCTTCTTTAGCTTCGTCAATCCCAGCCACATCATCAAAGAGGATACCCGTTTTGGCTTCCATCTGGAATCTAGCGCGAGATTTCCCGAAATTCATGGCTTGCCCTGGCCCACCATTCATGTTATTAGAACGACGGAAGAGGAAAAATAATCCAGCAATTAAGAGGACAGGAAAAATTAAATTCCCCACTAATCCCCAAATTGCGCCCTCTTGAGAAGGGGGATGACTATCAAAAGCGATATCTGATTCTCTCAGCTTGGCAATCAATTCCGGGGCACGAATGGGCAAATCAACTCGCCACCGTTGAATTTGGTTATCAAGTAAGGGGTCAACTGCTTCGATAATTGCCGTCTGACCGTTATCGTATAGTTCTACACTGGTAACTCGATTAGCATCCAAATATGTTAAAAAGCGACCGTAACTCATGCGGGAACTAGCCGTATTGCTACCCATATTCCCTGCCACAGGAGAAAATGCTCCCTGCCACACAAAAAACCCGATCGCGAGGACTGGGATTGTCCAAAGTACAATTATTTTCCAGGAAAGTTTCATAAATCCGCTCTAGATATGGGGTATGAGCCATGGCTTTGGGTAGAAAACTCTACTTTTGAGCCTGACTAGCCAAAAAATGACAATTTGCGATCGCAACTTAATTAAATTTAACTTAATTC
>DOIX01000399.1:451-5728 GCA_003511885.1 Cyanobacteria bacterium UBA11153 | reverse complement strand
GCTAGCTTGAGGGCGATAAGAAAGGCAACAAACCCTAAATATTTATATCCTCTTGCTAGGCTAACGCCACGCTCCGCTAACACCCTTCCCTCACTATTGATGCCTTAATTGCCTTGTCTATTACTGTAACAGCGGAATCTTTGTCGGGGCGAGTCGCGACAACAATCTGGAAAGCGTCACCCATCACCTCAATTGACTAACCCTCTTGGAGGAGCGATTCACTGCGACAATCGCTTGAGCGTCACTAGCAACCTTTATCAACTCGCCCTTTGAGGAATTTACCTGACTACCATCACAGGCGATTGCGATCTAGATCGTACATCGATGCGATCGCGATCGTATCTTTTTGTGGTAACGATCGCATTTTGGGATGATTTCAAACACTACAGGGATAAAGGTTATCAGTGATGATTAAATCATCAGGAGTGCGCAGTCAATTTTGTAGTAGGGTTTTAGCCCTCCCCATTGTAACTAGTCTTGTCATCAGGAGTCAATAAATATTATGGAAATTATTTTTGGTGTTGCGATTGTCTGCTATCTCTTCATCGCTGTATCCCTATCGATTAAATACTTCTCCTTATTCTCAAAAGAACAAAATATATCACCTGAAGATCAAACCATCTGTATAATTACTTTCGCAATTGCTAGCATTTTTTGGCCTATCGTTATTCCTATATCTTATTTTGAACTCTTTGAATCGCCAAATAGTGTAAAAAAAACACTCGTCGGTGTCAATGAATAAGCCAAAACAGATTTATCGCAAAAGTCACAAGTTAATATTAAAATATAAACCCGGTTTCTTGACAAAACCGGGTTTATTTAATTTATCTGGTTAGGGCTTGTTGAATTAAGGCAAAAAGTATTTCTTTCCTACTCCTCATAAATTTGTACCACATCCCATTAATAACCGCTATATGACTCAACCCTTAACACAAAGTACCTGCTTCAGAGTAGCTACCACTTCCACCAAATCCGCTTGATTTGCCATGACTTCCTCAATAGGTTTATAAGCGCCCGGAATTTCATCTAAAACTGCATCATCTTTACGACACTCGACTCCTTGAGTTTGCTGAATTAAATCATCAACAGTGAATTGTTTCTTCGCCTTAGTGCGAGACATTAATCGCCCTGCGCCATGGGAACAAGAACAATAACTATCATGATTTCCCTTGCCTTTCACAATAAAAGACTTTGCTCCCATTGAGCCAGGAATAATACCATAATCTTCTTGCTGTGCCCTGACTGCACCCTTGCGAGTGATATAGACATCTTCACCAAAATGAAACTCTTTTTCAGCATAATTGTGATGACAATTCACCTCTAACAGCGGCTTCATAGACTTGCCACCAGAGAGATGTTTTTCCACAATACGCTTAAAACGAGCCATCATTACATCGCGATTATACCGTGCATAATTTTGTGCCCATTGTAAATCTCGCCAGTAAGCATCAAATTCCGGCGTTCCCGCTACAAAATAAGCTAAATCTAAATCTGGTAAAGTTAATTCTGCTAACTTTGCTAATTCCTTGGCGGTACTAATATGACACTGAGCTAAAACATTGCCAATATTGCGGGAACCAGAATGGAGCATTAACCATACAGCATTTTCCGTATCAAGACAGATTTCAATAAAATGGTTGCCTCCACCGAGGGAACCCATTTGTTTCATGGCTTTGTTTTGTAAGTGTTGCACTCCTTTGTGTAAGTCTTTGAAACTGCCCCATCTTTGCCAATTAGTAACTGTTTTTTCGATATCTTTGTTTTCATTAAATCCCACAGGGATTTCCGCTTCAATATCGAGGCGAATTTTCTTGAGTTTCCCTTCTAATTGTGCGGCGACAAATGGTGTTTTAATTGCTGCCATGCCACAGTTATGGACAAACACACCCGCTGTTAAGGCAAAATTGCCATATTCTGGAACAGTCAAACAGTAAACATCTTGCTCTTCTGCTAAGGTAATCACCTCGACGACTTTATGGTTGTAGCAGTATTGATTATCTCTGTTATCGGTAGTTTCAAAGTTATTACTCTCAATCAAAGTTGGTTGCCCAGCAAATGAGGGAATATCACCTAGCAATCCCGATATCCAATGTGCTTTTTGCCATCTGCCAGAATAAGGCTGCTGAATTAATGTATAGCCATCTTTATCTACCTGGGAATAGAAGGGCATTAAAGATGTTCCATGTTTGAGATAGCGTGCTTCTTGATAATACCCATCTCTCAACATAAATTGATGATCGGGAGTACATTTAATTTCCTCCCCATTATCCAAAACTACTTTTAAGATTTCCGCCTTGTGTCTGGTTAATTTAGCCGTTGCCTTGGCTGCGACAATTCTGCCTGTTTCTGTGCATGAATAGACAATAATTTCTTTCTGAATGTTTGCGAGTTCTCTGATTGGATAAGATTTTCCATCAACTAAAGGAACCAGAGTATCGCCGGAAAAACAACCAATATCCACGCCCACAGCAGCAGGAATTACTGCTTCTTTCGTAGCAACTACAGATCCGACTAATGCACCTTTTCCCAGGTGAACATCTGGCATTAATGCGACATGTTTAAATACAAATGGCAAAGATGCGACATTTTTTGCCATCTTAGCTTCTTCCTTGCCAAGATCGTGATTTGCCCAAGATAAAACGGGCGCTGGAGTGGAAAGTTCTAGTTTTTCGTAAGGCATAAACGCTTGCCTGTATTTTTTTTGTATTGTTTACATGTTACACACGAGTTACATGAATGTCAAGTAATTTTTCCTTACCAGCGTGCTAAGGTAGTGGCGATGGCTTTACCCCAGCATTATGAGTAATTGTCGTATGTGTAGCAATCGCCACATCGGCATATACATAAATAAATTGATAAATAGAGGCTTCAACCCTTGATGAATCAAGGGTTTAACGAATATCAAATAACTGTCAACTCTCCGCTGCTATATCTATAGATAATCGCGCTAACTATCTATATATCTGGATGAACTTATCAGACGATTCTACCGTCAATCAGTTAGGATACTGTAGCATTAGATCCGAACTATTTTTCTCAAACTATGAAACCTTCAAATATATCTGTAGGAAAATCCCTCCTCAGCCTCACCCTCAGCTTAATCCCTCTCACATCCCTCACTCCTCCTAGCCTGAGCGCACCTCCCAGAAATCCAGATCAAACGGTAGATTGTGACATCCTGGTAGTTGGTGGTGGATTAGCAGGTGCAGGAACCGCCTATGAAGGATTGCTAGCAGGAAAAACGGTTTGTTTGACTGAGATTACTGATTGGGTAGGGGGACAAATTTCCAGTCAAGGTACTTCTGCACTAGACGAAAGAAGTACCCAAAGACAACGACTATTTTTCCCTCGCGGTTACTTGGAATTGCGGGAAAGAATTAAACGGAAATATAAGGAATTAAATCCGGGCGATTGTTGGGTAAGTGAATCTTGTTTTTTACCGGGCGACGGTAACAAAATTCTTTATAGTATGTTACGAGATGCTGCCAAACGAGGTAAAGGCAATCTGAAATGGTTTCCCTCCACAGTAATTAAGGAAATCGAACGTAATGCCAATGGTAATATGATTACGGGTGCGATCGCAATTCAGCACAAACCTGCCAAAAACGCTCCTCCCCTCAACACTTTCACCCTCTCTCAAACTATCGAAGATGCTTACCAATACGAAAATTCTTCCCGCTTCGATAAAACCATTATTCGTTTCACCCCCCAAAATAAACCTCAAGAAAATATTCCCAATTGGTATGTAGTAGAAGCAACAGAAACAGGTGAAATAATTGGACTAACAGATATTCCTTACCGCCTAGGAATTGACCCCCGTTCCCACTTAGAACCTTCTGCTTCTAGCACTACAAATGATCCCTATTGTCCCCAAGGTTTTACCTACACTTTTGCCATGGAAGCAACCAAGGAACCTCAAACTCATCAAATGCCTCCATTTTATCCAGAATATGCACCTTATTACAGTTACGAATTACCCAGATTAGCTGACTTTGGTTTAGTCTTCACCTATCGGCGAATTTGGAGTCCTAAAGATGGGGAACCAACTAAATTCGGCGGTATCAATTTCACTGGGCCTGCAGTAGGGGATATTTCCATGCAAAACTGGACATGGGGCAATGATTATCGACCGGGAACTTCACGAGATAACTTAATATATAGTCGAGATCAATTGCAAGCTACAGGGCAATTATCTCCCGGTGGTTGGATGGGAGGTTTGCGCACCGAAGCATTACAAAAAGGAGAAGAAAAATCCATCGGTTATTTCTATTGGTTAGTGGCAGGAACCACCGATTCTCAACTTGGAGATGGAGTGAAAAAAACTCATCCTAATTACCAATATCTTTCTGGTTTTGATTCTCCCATGGGGACTGCCCACGGACTATCAAAATATCCCTACATGCGAGAAGGAAGGCGAATTATTGGACGAACTTATTTTGGATATGAAGATGGATTTACAATTTGGGAAATCGATATGTCTCGCCGCGATTACAGCGAGGATTTTTACAAAAAAACACTCTCCCCAGACATGTATCGTTCCTTATTTATTGCCTTAGCTGGGCGCGAGACTATTTCCGCGATTGAAAATAAATTACCACCCGAACAAATTAAACGCCGCACTCGTTCCACAATTTATCCAGATTCGGTTGGAATTGGACATTATGCCATCGATTTTCATCCTTGCATGACCAAAAGTCCGCCTGAAACTCCTGGTAATACCGAAAGAGAAGGGGAACGTCAAGGTGCAGGGCAAGCCTATCCTTTTCAAATTCCTTTAAGAGCCATGATTCCCCAAAAAATAGATAATATGTTAGTAGCAGGAAAAAGTATTGCTACAAGTCATATTGCTGCTGCTGCTTATCGAGTTCATTCCTTTGAATGGTCATCCGGTGTCGCCGCAGGTGCTACCGCTGCCTTTGCTTTGGAAAAAGGAATCGTGCCCTATCAATTAGTAGATGAATTACCAAGCTCGGAACCTCAATTGCTAGAGTTAAGACAACGATTGGAAAAAAGTGGTAACCCTACTGCTTTTCCCAATACTTCGATTTTTAATGAGTCTTGGGATGCTTGGCGATAATTTTCAGCTCTTGCACCATTATCAGTAAGGTTATATAACCCTAGATATTTAGTTGATTGAACCACTAAAAATCTAGGGTTTTCCGGCTTATTGACATTTGTGCCTGACGGGGCGACAACTATCGCTGAAACCCCAGCACATTAAGCCGTTACGCATTTAATTTATCTGTTTTGAATGAGGGGGAGCTGGGGAGCTGGGGA
>DOIX01000399.1:0-219 GCA_003511885.1 Cyanobacteria bacterium UBA11153 | reverse complement strand
ACTTGAAAATATCCGGTTTAAATACGCAGCAGCTTACCAAAAAAAAACCACCCCAACGAGAAGACTTATACAGCAAACCCTTGCTAGTTAGGGCTTGCTGTATAAGTCATTAACCTTGACAACAATTAGCTTCGAGTGCTGTCTTGACTTGGGAAAAGTACCAGGAATAAGAGTTACACCCCTGAAAATTCAGACAGTTTTTCACGGAAACTCGAAAAT
>DOIX01000403.1 GCA_003511885.1 Cyanobacteria bacterium UBA11153 | reverse complement strand
GGGAAAAGTTTACCAATAAATGCCGATCCTGCCCTGGAAGCTGAAGCGGATGAATTAGGATTAAAGGCGGCTAAAGGGGAACAAGTAACAGTAGCAGGTACTAGTGCTAATTTACAGGAATCAGCACCAACAATAGCCCCAATTCAAGGATTTGGGTTGTTAAATAAGATTAAGAATGCTGTTAAGAATAAGGTTAAAAGTGGTGTTAAGGCAGTTAAGAGTAAAGTTAATGCGGTTGGGAATAAAGCTAAGGCTGCTGTCAAGGCGGTTGGGAATAAAGTTAAGGCGGTTAAGAATAAGGTTAAGGCTAGTGTTAAGGCAGTTAAGAGTAAAGTTAAGGCTGGTGTCAAGGCTGTTAAAAATAAGGTAAAAACCAGTGTCAAGGCGGTTAAGAATAAGGTAAAAGCTGGTGTCAAGGCTGTTAAGAATAAAGTTAAGGCTAGTGTCAAGGGTGATTATGCCAACGCTGCTTTATCAGGAATTTCCGCTGAAATACATCGCTATAATCCAGATAATGGAGAACCCGCCGGAGTAGAGATATACAAACCACAAGATTTTCCAGATAAAACGGGTTTACCTGTTAATATCGCTTGTTCAATAATATCGCAAGCTCGATTCGCACCCCCAGCTTGACGAAAGCTTGCGCTGCTGCAATCGCAGTCATTTAAACTTATCGCAACCGCCACATCGATTAAAACAGAAATAACATCATGAATCCAATGGATAATTGTTAATTGTCAACTGTCCATTGTCCATTGTCAACTGCTGTACGCTTACATCAGTCTATAAACAACCGCACCTGTTTCCGGATGGTTATCTATTTCCAACAATCCTTCTTTACATAAATGTTCCACAGTTTTCTTGACTTCAGCCACAGGCTTGTCTATCGCAATCGCGCAATCAGCCATCGATACATAACCTCCATTATCTTTAGCCAATTGCAAGATAATCTGAATATCCGATTTTACTTTATTTTCCGGCAGAGATTTAGAAAAATTAGTTATCTCATCAGGCATATTAATGACAATCTGCGGCGTGACTGGGTTAGGATTGCCATAAAGCATTTGATATTTACGATTTTTCTCATCCACCATCCCCGGTATCAGCGCCAAATCGATAATTTGACCAATTCCGAAAAATCCCCATGTCAACAACCAAATCATTCCACTGACGGGCTTTCCGGTATAGAAACGGTGCAACCCACCCAATCCAAACAACCAACCACACCATAGGATATACGCTACGCTATTATTCGTCATAAGCCAATCAACTCCTAAACCAAGCTATTTCTAGGCTAGCGCATTCTTGAGTCTTCGGTACTTAACGTAAGTTGCTAGTTACAAATATTGACTGTTAGATCCCCCCTAGCCCCCCTTTTTAAGGGGGGAAATAGATTCAAAGTCCCCCTTAAAAAGGGGGATTTAGGGGGATCGACAAGATCTAAACTCATAATTAGCAACTTGGGTTACTTAGCCAGATAATTTTTTACAGAAAATCTTCAACACTATACTAGGACAACACTTGACAGAGTTTATGAAGCTATTTATACCAGGGCGCTTTTGTTTATTTGGCGAACATACTGATTGGGCAGGAGGATATCGCCGAATTAATCCGAATTTACCCAAAGGTTATGCAATTATTACGGGAACAAATTTAGGAATTTACGCGACAGTCAAACCTCACCCTAGCCACTTGATTTTTTATTCTGCCTATAGTGATGGAAGTCAGAAATATTCCCTTGAGTTACCAATGGCAAAAGAGGCATTACTAGCAGAAGCCCAAAAAGGTGGTTTTTTTAGCTATGCGGCGGGTGTAGCTTACCAATTTCTTACCTACTTCCAAGTGGGCGGTTTAGAAATAAATAATTATCTCACGGATTTACCCATTCAGAAGGGATTGTCTTCTAGTGCAGCGATTTGTGTCTTAGTCGCACGGGCTTTTAATCGGATATATGACTTAAAGCTGACAATCCAGGGCGAAATGGAATATGCTTATTTAGGAGAAATTACCACTCCTTCCCGTTGTGGGAGAATGGATCAAGCTTGCGCTTATGGGAATAAACCAATTCTGATGATTTTTGATGGCGATCGCATTGATATAATGGAACTTATAGTACCCAAAAATCTTTTCTTTGTCATTGTGGATCTCGCCGCCAGTAAAAATACTCAGGAAATCCTTAGCCATCTCAATCAATGTTATCCCTTCCCCGCTAATGAAATTCACCGTAATGTCCAGAATTATCTCGGCTCGATTAGTTCTAAAATTACTCTAGATGCAGTTAATGCTATACAAGAGGGAGACGCAGAAAGAATTGGCTTGTTAATGACAGAGGCACAAACAGAATTTGACCGATATTTAATTCCAGCCTCTCCTCAACAATTAACAAGTCCCGTACTCCATCATCTCCTAACATATCAACCAATTCAACCTTATATTTGGGGAGGTAAAGGAGTTGGCTCTCAAGGTGATGGCACTGCACAATTCATTGCTAAAGATAAGGATAGTCAACAAAAGTTAATAGACATTATTGAAGGAGACTTTCCCGAAATGTACTCTATAAAATTAACTATATGACCTGAGTTCGGAGTTCGGAGTTCGGAGTTCGGAGTATGCGCTTCGCGCAGGTTACGCCAACGGAGTTCGGAGTTTTCCCTTGACTTTTTTCATGATATAACAACCGCCACAGCGGTTAGGGCATAGAGAGATTGATAGGGGTGTTAGCGTTAGCGGAGCGTCGCGTTAGCCTAGCTCGGCGAAGCCTAGCTTGAGGGCGATAAGAAAGGCAACAAACCCTAAATATTTATATCCTCTTGCTTCACCCTTTCCTCACTATTGATGCCTTAACTGCCTTGTCTATTGCTATATCAGGAAACCAAACTGAAAT
>DOIX01000404.1:12784-13652 GCA_003511885.1 Cyanobacteria bacterium UBA11153 | reverse complement strand
AAACTGGAAAATTGCCTTTAAGAAAACTCTTCAAACCCCTACACCCCACACCAAAAAACCCACACCCCCCCCTCACCAAAAGACTTATTCAGCAAGCCCTACTTATATGTAGCAACCGCCAGGGCAGTTAAGACATTCTTAATTCCTCAAACCCTTTATTTTACATCTTTGTTCCTTGGTCATTGGTCATTAGTTGTTGGTTTTTGGTCATTGGTTGTTGGTCTATAACTATGCTTGTAATATTTTTTGCTTCAGTCTCTCAAATTCTACAGGTTTATTGAGGTAGTCATCTGCACCATATTCTATTGCTAATCGATAAGTTTCTTCATCTCCATAAGCGGTGATTATAAATACTCTTAATTCTGGGAATTTTTGTTTAATGATTTTGAGTAATTCTATCCCGCTTATTCCTGGCATGTTAATATCGGAAAGGACTAGGACAAAGTGATGATCTTCTTGACTATTGAGATAGTCGAGTGCTTCTTTCGCTGACAGGGCAAAGTCAATGGTTATTTTACCAGCTCTGATCTCTTTTCTAAATTTTTGCTTAAATAAAATCTGGACATCTGGTTCGTCGTCTACTACCATTATTTTCATATTTTTTTCTCTATAAAACTATCAAAACATCGTAGAAGTTGAGAACCGCTGGTTAAAATAGTTCCTTAACGGATTATAACGCACCCCAATATAGATGGTGCGTTAGCAGAGCATAACTCAGATCGCCCATCCCCTACCCCTCTGCCACCCCTCATACCAAATCCGGGTTAATTAGCCCCTTTATCTAAAAAAGCAGGGGAGAAGGGAGAAGGGAGAAGGGAGAAGGGAGCAGGGTAGAAAAAAATCGCATAATGATAACGGGGGTTTAAAA
>DOIX01000404.1:492-12602 GCA_003511885.1 Cyanobacteria bacterium UBA11153 | reverse complement strand
AGAAAAAAATGGCATAATGATAACGGGGGTTTAAAAAGCGGATTTGGTATCACTCCCCTAAGCTAAAGGTAAATAAAACCGAAAAGTAGTACCCACTCCCACCTCACTTTCTACTTCAATTTTCCCACCTTGTAACTCCACCAAACGCTGAGAAATCGCCAAGCCAATCCCCGTCCCCCCACTATTACGATCCCGCGATTTTTCCGCTCGCCAAAACCGTTCAAATACATGGGTTACATCCTCCGGTGCAATCCCAATTCCCGTATCTTTCACCGCAATCCATAATCGAGATATTGCCCGATTTTTTACTATAGATTCTGTCCAAACCTGCACCATAATCTCGCCATATTTAGTATAAGTAATGGCATTACCCAAAAGATTCACCATTATTTGTTCCACCCGATCGATATCAGCTAAAACTAAAGGCAATTGTTCTGGACAATCTAACTTCAAGTCTGGCCCATCTTCTAATAACTGATCGGCAAATCTTTCTACTAATGCTACCAATAATGATCGCAAATTAATTCGGCTAATTTTAATAGGTAAATAGCCAGCTTCCACCTTAGAAAGTTCTTGTAAATCCCCAATTAAACGCTGTAAACGCTTAGTTTCTTTTGCCAAACGTAGATAAATTTCAGAATTTGGTTCCATCCTGCCATCCGCTAATTCCTCTAAATAACCTCGCAATATAGTTAAAGGAGTCCGCAACTCATGAGTTAAATCGCTAACTAATTCTCGCCGTCGCGATTCCACATCTTCCAAACTAACAGCCATTCGATTAAAACTATTTGCTAACTGATTAATTTCCGGAATCTCACTTGGCGGAATTCTCTCCTGCAAATTCCCTGCTGCAAATTTCTGAGTTACTTCTTCAATTTGCGTAAGCGGTTGTACAATCCGTCTTGATACCCAATAACTTAATCCACCTGCCGCCGTAGAGCCTACAATTATCGCCCACACACTACTCCGATTCCAAGCATTTTCAAACCCTTTAATTAAATAAGTCCTCGCAAAACGCAAAGTCACACCTTGCCCTTCTAATTGTTGCAAATGCCAAACAAATAAGCGCGGTGAGGATAATTTAGCAATCAAAGCAAAGGATGCTACTCCTACCATCATGACTAATAAGTGGGAAAGAAAAAGACGCGAAGCTAAGGGTAAGGGTTTGGGTTTACGCATTTGAGGGGGAATGGCTTATTGTTAATTGTTAATTGTTAATTGTTATAGCGAGGGATTAGGGGCTGGGGCTAGGGAAGTATAAAATCAATGGTTTCAGGAATTTAGAATGTCTTAACTGCCCTGCTCGTTGCTATATCTTATAGCAATTTCCGAAAATAGCGCTACATATTCACCCCCCAACCCCCCTGCTTACTAAGAGGGGGGAGCTAGAAGAGCATCTGTAGCAGGCATTTAGAAAATTGATATTACCCCATGAGCCATGAGCCATTAACAATTAGCCATTAACAATTAGCCTGTCTTCCATTCCTTATGATTCTCCAATCAAGGTAAAAGCAGCCCAATCTATCGGATTTGGATGTTTTTCTTTAGTGGTTAACATCGCCTGTCGTAAAGATTGAGCCATATCAGGATTATTTTGCCAATTTTGATAAAATTCCATCATTAACTCTGCTGTCGGGGCATCTGGCACTGCCCAGATGGATACTATCACGCTGGATACACCTGCGGAAATTAAAGAACGAGATAATCCCACTACACCATCTCCAGTAATTTTCCCTCTTCCTGTATCGCAGGCACTTAAAATTACTAATTGGGCATTAATTTTCATATCGAGGATTTCTTCGGCAGTGAGTAAGCCATCATCTCGAGCAGATGGAGTCAGGGCAATCGCACTCCCTAAACCTCGGATATCATCAAGTAAGCCGTGGGTAGCCAGATGGATGATTTTGGCTTGCTTCATTTTCTCTACCACAACTGTTTCTGTCGCTTGGTTACCGATTAATGCTTGGGTTTTTAATAAAGAAGCAATCTCATTAGCCTCCTTTTCTGCACCTGGTAATGGCGACAATTGTTCCGGTTTTTCTCCAGGAGAGAGTACTATGCTAGGCATAGTCGGATTACCCACAATTAAAGCATTATCTTTCCCTGTTCCCTGTTTATGAGTTAATTCTAATACCTGAATGGAAGGAGCAGTCATGATGGCATATTTGTCAATTAAATAGTTACCCTCTTTGTCTTTCAGTGCTGGAAAAGGTACTAAAAATAGGGAACTTTGAGGAATGAAAATAACATGAGCATTAGGTTTAGTGGGCAAAATATCGGCAATGGGTTCGATTAGTATTTGATAAAGTTGCTGTAATCTTTTGTTAGGGCTAACTATATTTTGTTTGGAAACAACTCCCAACCCTCGTTTTACCCCAATAGATTCGCGAGTGTCCCCCACAAGTTGAAATAGGGAAGTCTTTTGCGATTGCCATAAGGGTTTGAGATCTACTTTTCTGAAGGTAACTTCACCTTTGGGTTTGATTACCCAGATATATAGCTCTGATTCATTAGTATATTGTTTATTTTCAATTTTAAAATTATCGTAAATAATTGAGTATTCAACTATCGTAGCATTTTGTTCTTGGGCAGTTTGTTTGATTTGTGCAATAGTTGGCGGTGCAATATTAAATGATGTCGAATTAGGAGATAAGCGATTAGAGAGTAATTCTACAAATGCTCTTGCACGTCCTCTTTCAGATATTTCTAGGGCTTGATCGGTTTTATTTTGAGCAATTAATACTTGTTGCAAAATCCGGTATGTCCGAGCTTGTTCCTCAAAAATTGAGAGTTTATTAGCATCGTTATTACCTAATTTTTCTCGAATAGATTCCCTCACATTAATTGCCTGAATTAGGGTATTATATGCTGATGTTAAGTTCCCTAATTTAAAGAAAGCCCCTCCTAGATTATTTAGTGCGATTCCTGTACCTTGGTTATCATTAATTTCCTGAGATATTGCTAAAGACTGTTGATAGTATTCTATAGCCTTGGTGTAGTCTTCGAGATTATAATAAGCTAATCCCAAATTACTGATAGATTGCCCCTCTCCAAGTCGATTCTTAATTTCCCGGGCGATATTTAAACTCTCTTGATGATATTCAATGGCTTTTGTGTAATCTCCTAGAGATTCGTAAGCCAAGCCTAAATTGCCTAAAGCAGCTCCTTCCCCAATTCGATTCTTAATTTCCCGGGCGATATTTAAACTTTGTTGATGATATTCAATGGCTTTGCGATAATCTCCCAGAGATTGGTAAGCATTTCCCAGATTACCTAGACTTTGCCCCTCTCCAAGTCGGTTGTTAATTTCCCGTGCGATATTTAAGCTCTCTTGATGGTATTCAATCGCTTTTGTGTAGTTGGCTAGAGATTGATAAGTATTTCCCAAACTAGTCAGAGTTTGCCCCTCCCCAAGTCGGTTGTTAATTTCTCGCGCGATATTTAAACTCTGTTGATAATATTCAATGGCTTTGCTATAGTTTCCCAAGGAGTGGTAAGCTAATCCTATATTAGCAAGTGCGGCTCCTTCTCCACCTCGATCTTTAATTTCTTGATAAATAGTTAGTGCTGCTTGCCAAGATTTTAATGCTTCTCCAAATTGACTGGTATTATATTGTTCAATTCCTTCCTCATTCAATCTGTCTGCTTCTGCTTTCCTCCCATCAGGATTTTGTGCTAATACCTCAGATTTTAGTGGGAAGTTATGATTCTGATATCCCAGCGGATATCCGCTACTCAATTGGGTGGTAAGATTTAATTCATGAGTATCCAAAGCTTTTCCTACACTGCTCAATCCTACATCAAGATTGAGGATGAGGACAATGAGGAAGGTAACGAGGCTAGTTATGGAAAATCTAGGAAGGCGCATAAGCAATTTGAGGATAGGTGTTAGTGTGAGTCATTCGCTAACCTATATCTCTCAATAGTTTTACCTTATGTAGTTTTCTTTTTCAATACCCCTGTTGGGTATATTGTTTGTTTTGATTGCTGAGGAGAGGGTGAAGGATTCGCCTCTTGACATCCTGATTTACCCAATCAGATAATTGCGCGAATCCTGGGCTAACGCATAGCTCTCGCTAACGCTAACACCCCTACCCAAATTCTCCCCAATTAGCAAAATTCTCACCGAGCCTACACCCAAGGATATTTTAGGGTTGTTATCTTTAGCATAGGGTAACACACCTGATAATTAAGGATTCAGTCCCCACTCCCTATTCCTTATCCTCAAACTTATAACCAACACCAATTACCGTTTTCACAAATATCGGATTAGCTGAATCCGGTTCAATTTTCTTCCGCAATCGCGCCACATGAGTATCCACCACCCTTTCATCGCCAAAGAAGTCATTACCCCAGAGTTTATCAATCAATTGACTCCGATTCCAAACTCTACCAGGTTGACTAATAAATGTTGTCAATAAGTTAAATTCTAAAGTAGTTAAATCTAAAGTTTCTAATTCCCCAGATGGCAAAATACGACTGGCTAAATGTTGTTCTGGATCTAAGGTAAAATTTTTGGTACGATAAATTAAACTTTGCCCTCCATGACGCAAACTCCGACGCAAAAGTGCCCTAATTCTCGCTACTAATTCCATCGGGCTAAATGGTTTCACCATATAATCATCTGCACCCGTAGATAAACCAATTACTCTATCGATTTCTTCTCCTTTGGCAGTTAACATTAAAATATATGGATCCTTTGCTCCTGGTTTTTGACGAATTCTGGCACAAATTTCTAATCCATCTAATCCCGGTAACATTAAATCGAGAATAATGACATCTGGCTGTTGTTGTTGAAATACTTGTAAGGCAGTAAATCCATCGCGACAAGAGTGACAGGTAAATCCTTCTCTTTCTAAAGTAATTTGGATGAGTTTGGCAATTTCCGATTCGTCTTCAACTATAAGAATATTCATCGGTTTTTACGGTTGATAGTTGATAGTTTGATAGGTGATAGTTGATAGTTTCTTTGTTTGTAAATTATGGGAACTGAAAATTATAGGAACCTTACGGGAAGTTAAGACATTCTCAATTCCTCAAACCATTGATTTTACAGCTTTCTTTTCCCTTGCTACCCTTCTCTCAAAACAGACAAATTAAAAGCGTAGCAACTTACCATTATCTGTTAACTTAAAAGCGCTGCTCGTATTCAATAACTGCTCTACTATCTCCGGAAAAATCTGTACCTCCTCGTAGCAGAAGATTGTCGTTAATTCGGTATCGTAAATTATATTGTGCGGGTTGATCCGTTGTCAATTCTTTTAATACGGAAATCGATAAGTTTCGAGTAATATCGATTCCGGCTTCTGCGGCTATCCCTAAACTGGATGTCCGCCTTTCATCGTTGGTAATAATAGTCGGAAATAGGCGAAATTCACTTAATCTTAATGTATCGCCAATAAAATTACCGATATCTCCTAATATTGCCGAGCCTGCTAGATTCGCTAATCCTAATGTACTGTCTCCTGTACCAAATGTATCGACAAAACTACCTCCTAATAGGGCAACAATTTCTGATTCGCTGCGGGATGGGATACTAGTTAATTCTAGTCTATCTGCTAGTTGGCTGGCAGGACCAATTACTTTGGCTTGTACTCTTACTGTTTGTACTGAGCCAAAACTGGTATTAACGGTATCGCTAATTTCAGCGGATTGGGGGTTGGTGGGGAGTCGTCTTTGGGTGGCTTCGGCTACTGATGTGACTAGCTCTACATCTAATTCTGGATCGAATCCGCGATCCGGTATAAATCTGGCTTTATTATTATATCCTCTGGATAATCGGAATTGGGTGGTAAATATATTTACTTGTCCTCTTCTTAAGTCTATTTCTCCTTTGGGTTTGATGTTATTGAAGGAACCATTTATAGTTAAAATTCCTTCGGCGAGGAAGTTTAAAATTGGGGCTTGGCGAATTTGGGTGTTTTTCCCTAGGGTAATTTCGAGGTTATTGAATTCTATGGGTATACTATTGTCGGATTCACTACTTGTATTGACATTCGCTGTCTCTGCGGGTTGATCCGGTAGCGGAATTTTACCATTAAATAGTTCAATTTTACCTCCTAATACTGGAGCGAATGCTGCTCCTGATAGGATAATATTGCCTTTGACTGCTCCACTATAACGTCCTTTGAGGTTTAGGGTTAAATCTGGTATATTTATGCTTAAGGGATTGGGCTGGGATACGGGTTCGTAAATGGGTATTGTTCCTGATGCGGTAATTTCTCCTCCTCCAAAATAACCGCTAAATTTTTTAACGTCAATTTTGTCAAATTCTAATTGAATTTCTCCGTTAACTTTGGTTAATTCTTCGGGTATGCTTTGGGCGGCAATTGTGGCATCGCTAAAAATGGCACTTCCTGTGGCTTTTAACTCGGTGGGACGATTTTTGGCTAGGTCAAGTTTTCCTTTAATGTTGACTTTTATTTCTCCTTTGCCATCTACCCAAGCAATTTGTTGGCGGCTGAGGATATCTAATATGGCTAATCCTTTGTCTTTGACGTTGATGTCTAAATTTAGTTCGTTATTTTCGGGGGAAACTGTATCGGGGAATGGCAGTTTGTAAGGGATACTTCCTGTAAGTTTAATCGGATCGGAGTTGTCTGCTAAAATACTTTCTGCGTCAAAGTTGAGACGGGCGTTTTCATAACTGAAACTTCCCGCAAATGATTTTACTTTTTCTTGGTTGAGGCTGGCATCATCTACTGTGAATTCTCCTCTGGCTTGGGGATTGGCTAAATTACCAGCTAGATTGGCGCTACCATTAATCTTTCCGCCGAAGCCAATGGCTGGTGGCAGGTTGACAAATTCTCTAATTAGGGCGATGGGTACTTTTTTTAATTCTAATTTGCCTGATTGGATTGCGCCGCCAATTGTGCCGGAAAAGGTTGCGGTATTTTCTTCTCCTCCTAATTTTATTTCGACTGGTAGCAGGGTTAATATCCCATCTTTAAAAGTACCATTGGCAGTTACTTGGCTGGTGGGCAAGCCTCCCCATTTCCAGTCTTTGCCTTGGATATTGAATTCGGCGTTAATTCCGGTGCTGGGGTTTATATTTAATTTGATGTTTCCGGTGAAGATTCCTTGGATTTCGCTTATTTCTGGTAGGGGTGATATTTCTTTTCTTTTGGCTTTTTCTTGCGTAAGTAGGGCGGTAATTTCGGAAAAACGACGGAGTTGGATTTCTAATGGCGATTTGGGTAATCCTACTTGAGTGATTTCGGGGGTAGTGGGAAAGTTAAGTTGGGCTTTGCTTGCGTCGAAGAGTTGCCACAATGCTACTAAGACTGGTAGTTGTCCTTTTACTATATCTATGTTGCCTTGGAATTCGGGTCCTTGCGGGGTGGATTTTAATTTGCCGGAGATGATGGTATATTGGTTACTGTCGGCAGGGTTGTTGGTGTTTTCTTCTTGAGGCTTGAATATCTCTCCTGCGATCGCAATCCCTTCCTCCATATCTAGATCAAATGTCCTTAAGTTTATCTTTACTTTCCCCGATATGTATCCGCTTAATTTCTGTGTCGCTATGGCGGCTGGTAGGGGACTGACTTTCTGGATTATCTCAATGGGGAATTTTTCGGTGTTTATTTCTAAAATATCTTCTCTCCTCCTCCCTCGTGCGATCGCTTCCCCTTGTTTTATCTTAAACCATCTTGGTAGATAGTCTCTGTCTAAGGCAATCTTGATTGTGTCTCTTTCTCCTTCTATTTTTATTTCTATCCCTTTCCCGCCTCTTGTTTCTATCTCTCCTCCTAGTAAGGCTTCAAATTCCATCCCGTTAAAATTAAAGTTTTTTAGGGCTATTTTTCCTTGGATATTGGGCGAAATGAGCGTCCCTTCAATTATACCATGGAAGTCAAGTCCCCCTCCGAGTTGGATTGGGGCGGCGGGTAAGTAGGCGGAAATTTCTCCTAGGTTGAGGTTTTGGGCATCTATATTCAGGTTAATTTGGGTGATGGCGTTTATGTTTGCGCCGAAGTTGGGGTTAATTCCGATAAATCCATGGGCTGATAATTCTGGTGCTGTGGCTTGTTGGATTTGGATGCCGTTGCCTTGCCATTGAAATTCTGTAGCAAGGGGTCCTTTGATTCCGGGTAATCCTTGGCTAAAGTTGAGTTTACCGTCTATTCTGATGTTTCGGGCGATGGTGTTGGGGCTGAAGTTATTGAGGTTTCCTCTTATATTTAGGGTGCCGTTTAGGATTCCTTGTAGTTGTGGGGAAATTTTGGCTAATTCGATATTGGTTGGTGTGAGGGTGGCTTGGATGTTACCGTTATTGAGGATAATATCATTGGCTGCGATCGCGCCGGAGGCTATTTCTATTTTTCCATTGCCGTTTCCGCTGATGTTGTTTGGCGATAAATTCTCTAGGTTTCCCGTTAGGTTAAAGTTTCCGGCAATATTTCCTGGTAATTGCGGCACTAAGTCGGCTAGGTTTATCCCGTCGGTTTGGATATTGGTGTGAAATTTGCCTGCAGCTATTTCGATATTGGATAGGTTAAGGCTGTCGTTACCGATATTTAGTCTGGCGTTGCCTTTTCCTGTTATGGCTGTTGGCGATAAATTGGCGAGGTTTCCAGTTAAGTTAAGGTTTCCAGCCAGAGTGCCAGTAAGTTGAGGCGGTAATTGCGGCACTAAGCCAGCTAACTCTATCCCGTCGGTTTGGATATTGGTGTGAAATTTGCCTGCGGCTATTTCGATATTGGATAGGTTAAGGCTGTCGTTACCGATATTTAGTCTGGCGCTACCTTTTCCTGTTATAGCAGTTGGCAATAAATTGGCGAGGTTTCCAGTTAAGTTAAGGTTTCCAGCCAGAGTGCCAGTAAATTGAGGCGGTAATTGCGGCACTAAACCAGCTAACTCTATCCCATCGGTTTGGATATTGGTGCGAAACTTCCCATCAGCTAAGGCCAGATCCCATAAATTAACCGTACCATCACCTATATTTAGAGTAGCGCTACCCTTAGCAGCGATCGCAGTTGGTGAAAAATTGGCTAAATTTCCCGCGACACTAAACCTTCCATCTATAATTCCGGCTAACTGCGGCGGTATTTGGGGGATTAAATTTCCGATATCCAGATTTGTGGCTCCGATATTGCTGCGAAACTTGCCATCAGCTAAAGCCAAATCCCCTAAATTCAGACTACCACTACCTATATTTACAGTACCAGCACCACTAAGCGCGATCGCAGTTGGGGAAAAATTGGCTAAATTTCCCGCTATCTGAAAATTTCCCCCCACACTGCCAGCAAACTGCGGCGGTAATTGAGGCACTAAATCAGCCAAAGCTATCCCATCGGTTTGGATAAGACTGCGAAACTTACCCTCGGCTAACTGAAAATTCCCTAACTTTACCAAACCGCCAGGAAAATTTACCCTCCCATCACCTCTAACAGTTATCGAATTTAGGGCTAAATTCCCTAAATTTCCCGCCACATTAAAATTTCCTGCCATCCGCCCGGAAAACTGAGGCGGCAACTGAGGCACTAACTCAGCCAAAGCCACCCCATCAGTTTCCATATTCGTACTAAACTTACCTCCATTAACCCTCACATCCGATATCCTGACAACACCACCAGCAACTTGAAGTTGTCCGCCACCCGATATATTAATAGAAGCCAGAGAAAACCCAGATAAAGAGCCAGAAGTATTAAAAATACCCATAAATCGGGCATCCGGCATCGGAAATAGAGTCGAAGGGATTAACTTCTTTAAATCAATACCCGCCAACTGAATCAGACTGCGCCAACTTCCACCACCAACTTGAATATCACCAGCAAACACCCTGCCACCAGCAACAGCCAAATCCCCATTACCCCTACCATTAACCTTAGCAATAGAAAAATTATCCACCGGACCTGTTAAAGAAAAATTAGCATTAACCGGAATTTGCCTTAGCAGTGGAAAATCAGGAAACAACCTCCCCAAATCAACATCCCTAGCCGAGACACTAGTTTGCCAAAATCCTTGAAACAGAGACAGATTGTCAATATTCACCCTACCGCCAGCCAAATCCAGCCTTCCCGCTCCCCGACTAGCCACACCAGACAAACCCGACTGACTTAAATTAATTGCGATCGCTAACTTACCAGAAAAAGGACCAGTAAAATTACCAGACACTCCAGCTAACCCCGCCAAATTGATACCCACAGCCTCAACTTGAGCCGAAAGCCAAGGATTAAGAAACTGTACATTAGTCGCATTCACCCTACCACCAGCCAAAGCCAAACTGACATTACCAGTAGCGCGAAGTTGACGAAGATTATTCAAAGGACCAAAAAACTGAGCCTTTCCCGAAACAGCACCAATCGGAACAGGAATATCTACATTATATATAGATGCGATCGCGTTTCCTGGTAACTTATCTCCGAAAACCTCAAAACGCAAACCCCCCTTTTCCCCCAAATCCACTATCCCTTTCCCCAGCACCACACCACCTACAACAGGGATAGCGCGAAAACCAGTCACTTCCAATCTAGGTAAGCCTGCCACCATTTTAGAAGTATCCAATTTAAAGCCAGCCGTAATCGTGCGAAAATTTAACTTATCGATTTGGGTACTTTTAGTTGTCCTTACCGTACCAGAAACAATTGGTTTAGCCAAAGGACCAGTAACTTTCACGGTCGATTGTACCATTCCGGTTATATGTACGGGAGGATTTTTCAGACCAAAAGTCTGTAAAACCTGTTTTGGGGTAATTGGTTGAGTTTGGGCAATTAAATTAAAATCCGTTTGGGTATCCAAAAAACCATTAGCTTCCAGAGGAATTTGCCCGAATAGAGTTTTCACCCTTGCCAAAGAAACTTTCGTACCCTGAAACCGTAAAATTCCATTAGTTTTAGCAAAAGCTTGAGGCAAAGCAGGCACTCTTGCCGTCACCTCACTTAAACTCGCCACACCCAAAAACTCTAAAGGCTGACTTGGTTGAAACAAAATCTCCACATCTCCACCCACCTTACCAGCCTGTAAAGTCAGAGGCAAAGAAATTAACCTTCCCAACTCCACCGCATCAATATGATTTCCTTGGAAACGTAACTTGGTGCGACTATAATTTTCCAGCACCACAGCCTCATCATCCATATCTTCCGGTTGAGGCGGAGCCAGATACTCCCCTGCCACAGCAAAATTCCCATCTTGCCCCATTTTTCCGGAAGCATCAAAAACAATCCGGCGATTATCATCCAAAAACTGACTCTTACCACCAGACAAACTTACCGTCACCGGAGACTGTAACTTATCCTGCCCTTGCCTCCCCACCAAAACCAGACTGCCATGACGGAGACGTAAAAACCGGAGATTAACCTTCAACCTCCCTTCCGGTAGCTTTTGAATTTCCGTAGCTATCCACCGACTATCCCTATCTTGTTCAATATAGATATTCGGCTTAACCAAAGTCACATCCAAATCCAACTGCCATTGAAAAAGAAGCTTGAGAGGATTATACGCCACCTCGATCGCAGTTATCGTCGCGCGATCGCTATCTGTCGCCGTCGCAGGTAACTCCGAAGCCCCAAACCGCAAACTATTCCAAGCCAAACGTTCCACTTTCCCCATTTTCATGGGACGATTTAGTAACTTCGCCACATTCCCTGCCACCATCGGCGCTAAAAAACGTTGCCCGAAAATCCAGCCCGCCGTCATTCCGGAAGCCAAAACTACCACAAAAACTACACCCCCACCAATCCACAAACGCCGCCAACGGAAACGTTTGACAGGAGGAGTAGGGGTTGACGCTGGTTGATTATCGGGATTAGGAGTATTAGTCATCGCCGAGAATGGAAAGTAGCAGATAGGGAAAGCATCTTTAGCGGTTAGTTTAGCCGAATTTTCGGTAACTTCCCACCGCTTACCGGAAAAGGCTTGGGCAAGGTGAAGTTAGCGAATTTTCCGATAACTTCGTCAAAGCTAAGGAAAAACCCCATGTTTGGTATATAGATGACGGCTAAGGCAAGGTAAAGTTACCGTAATTTTCACTAACTTTGGTATCTCAGCAGGTAAAACTTATCCTTAATATATGGATAACGACTGTTTGGCAGGAAAGTTATCGTAATTTTCGCTAATTTCACCACGGCTAGCGGGTAAAACTTATCCGGAAGTTATCGGTAAAGACTGTT
>DOIX01000404.1:0-139 GCA_003511885.1 Cyanobacteria bacterium UBA11153 | reverse complement strand
CTAACTTCACCACGGCTAGCGGGCAAAACTCATCTGGAAGTTGTCGGTAAAGACTGTTTGGCAGGAAAAGTTACTGTAATTTTCGCTAACTTTGGCATGTCAGCGGGTAAAACTTATCCGGAAGTTATCGGTAACGACT
>DOIX01000142.1 GCA_003511885.1 Cyanobacteria bacterium UBA11153 | reverse complement strand
CGGTTTCAACCGACTTAAGCTATAAGGCAGAGAATTTATTCTCTGACGGGCTGTGGGTAGTTGACAGTTGACAATTGATAGTTGACAGTAAAACATCTATATGTAAGGTGCATTATCCTTTAGCAGGGCACCATCACCACTATTATTAGTGTCACCGCCTAAGTAAAAAACAAAAAACAAAAAAGGCTGCGCAATGACTAAAAACCGACTCCACAGCGCAAGCCCTCAATCAACTAGTTTTTTGGTGTCAATATTAATTATCAACCATACCCAAAGAATCGCGCATCCGCAAAAATGATGAATTCCTTACGCCATTTGGCTGATTTTTACCCAAAAAGCCCTCAACCACAAAAACCCTCAAGATAAAAGCCTCAGAGACTATTCTTTCCCGCCTCTGCGCATCTGCGGTGCCAACCTCTGCGCACCTCTGTGTTAAAAGAAAATAAGCGACCAATACGCGATCCAGACAAACGCCAAGCCACTTTACTTTACTCCATGACAACCATCCGCATCCCCAAAGCCTGGGAAATCCCAGAAAGAGAAGTCACCTCAGAAGCCGCCTATTTCAACCGCCGTCGCTTCCTCAAAACCCTAGTTGGTGCCAGCATCCTCCCGATTCTAGGATGTCAGTCAAGCTCCGAGCCAGATCAAAAACTGGCTGCTAGCATAAATTTACCCAAATTATCCGTTAAAACCAATCCCGCCTTTGCCAAAGTCGATCGTCCCATTACCACTGAATTACTAGCAGGACGGTATAACAACTATTATGAATTTGGCACAAGTAAATCTATTTGGCAAGCCGCCCAAGGATTGCCAACCGAAGATTGGAAAATTGAAGTTACCGGAAACGTAAAAAATCCCCGTACCTACGACTTAGACGATTTAATTAAAAAATTTCCCCTTGAAGAAAGAATCTATCGGTTTCGCTGCGTAGAAGCTTGGTCCATGGTATTACCCTGGATTGGCTTTCCCATGAAACTCTTAATGGCAGAAGTCGAACCTACATCGAAAGCCAAATTCGTCCGCTTTATCTCTTATGATAATCCAGAAATTAGAATTGGGCCATCTTGGACTTTAAGCGGTAATTTACCTTGGCCTTATACCGAAAGCTTAACCTTAGCAGAAATGGCGAACGAATTAGCATTTTTTGCTGTTGGTATTTACGGACATCTATTACCCAAACAACACGGCGCACCCATTCGAGAAGTAGTCCCGTGGAAGTATGGATTTAAGGGAGCAAAATCGATTGTGAAAATTGAGTTTGTCGAGACTCAACCTGCCACTTTCTGGCATACGATAGTGCCAGATGAATATGATTTTGAGGCTAATGTTAATCCTAGCAAGCCTCACCCCCGTTGGTCTCAAGCTACTGAAAAATATATTGGTGCAGTCAAAGAGTTTTCTTGGGAAAAACGAGATACCCTCCCTTATAACGGATATGGGGAATATGTGGCGAGTTTGTATGGTTGATAGTTGATAGTTGATGATTGATACACAATGCACCATACACCCTGCAACTATGCGAATTAAAATTTGTGGAATTACCAAACCAGAGCAAGGAAACGCGATCGCAAAATTAGGAGCGACGGCATTAGGTTTTATCTGTGTCGCTTCATCTCCCCGTTACGTTACACCAAAGCAAATTAAATCTATAGTAGAAAATTTAGAGGTTTCAGTTGACAAAATTGGCGTATTTGTTAACAGCCAGATTGAAGAAATTTGTAAAATTGTGATGGAAACAGGTTTAACTGGAGTGCAACTGCATGGCAATGAATCTCCAGAATTTTGTACTAAATTGCGCCAACTTTTGCCAAAAATAGAAATTATCAAAGCCTTGAGAATCAAAACTAGAGAATCTTTACAAGAAGCAGATAATTACGCTAACTATGTCGATACTCTCCTCCTGGATGCTTATCATCCCCAACAATTAGGGGGGACTGGCATTACTTTAGATTGGCAAACTTTAGCGGAATTTCCGGCAAACTATCCTTGGTTTCTGGCAGGTGGATTAACTCCAGATAATATCTTAGATGCCCTGAAATTACTAAAACCGACGGGTATAGATTTATCCAGTGGCGTAGAAGTATCTCCAGGAGATAAAGATTTAGCTAAAGTCGCCTTGCTCCTAGAGGCTATTTATGAATAAATAACGATTAACTGTCAACTGTCAACTGTCAACTGTCAATTGTCAACTGCTATATCATATTTTGGCAAAAAATCAGTGATATAATCCTGGTAATATCCGTGATTTAAAACGCCCTTTACCAATGACGTGAAGCATAGAATAAAATCTTTCAGGTGGCAAAAAGCAAGCAGCAATGAGAATCCTCCTGATCGAAGATGATGAAAGACTAAGCCTAATCTTAGTCAATATCCTGGGTAAGCAAAATTATCTGATTGATGTCGTTAAGAATAGTGAAGAAGCATTACAATTCTTAGACACATTTAGCTACGATTTGCTCTTGCTGGACATAGTTTTACCCGGTTTAGATGGGATTACGTTTTGTCAACAATTGCGTTGCCGTGGTGTAAATCTACCGCTACTGTTACTCACGGCAAGGGATGAGACTACCGACAAAGTAAAAGGCTTGGATGCTGGTGCGGATGATTATTTGGTAAAACCCTTCAGCTTAGACGAATTATGCGCCAGAATTCGCGCTCTACTGCGCCGGAGGAATGCGCCAATTATTTCCGAGCTAAAATGGGGACATTTATGTCTAATTCTCAATACAAATACTGTTACTTATCGCGATATATTATTGCAGCTTACGGCGAAAGAATATGCCTTGTTGGAATTATTTATCAGATACCCGCGTCGGGTATTTACTCCGGATCAATTAATCGAAAGAGTATGGTGTTTTGAAGCTCCTCCTACTGAAAGTACCATCCGTTCCCACATTCGAGGATTGCGAAATAAATTAAAAGCAGCAGGAGGTAGTGCCAATTTAATCGAGACAGTTTATGGTACAGGCTATCGCCTCAATCAGATAGAGGAAATTTCCGTGGTAGGGGAGGAGAGGAGTAGATTTGTAGGGGCGGGTTTAACTGAAGGGATACCTACCATAGGAGTTGAAAAATTAGACAAGATAAAAGATAAAGAAAAAGAAACTTTAGCTGGATTAGCGCAAAGTTGGAGACAATTCAGATTGAGTATTTTCGAGGATATTGATTTCTTAAAGAGCGCGATAGCTTCCTTCGGCATCGCAAATAGAGAGCCATTCGCAACTACTTCGTTGCTACCCCAAGCCATGACAACAGCCCATAACTTAGTGGGATTATTGGGTAGCTTATCTTTGGCTCAACCAGCCCAAATTTGTCGCGAGATTGAAAAATTACTACTAGAGAAAAACCAACTTAAACCAAAGGAAATTTTCCAGGTTAGTAACTTAATCGAAACTCTCCGTCAGATATTGGAAGAATCAGAATCGAATGGAGGGAATTGCCATGAAGTCGCCTCACCTCAAATAGCGAGATCTCATCCTCTAGTATTAACTATCAATCCCAATATAGAATTTACGAAACAATTGCGTCAACTTGGCAATAATTGGGGAATTCAGATTGAATCATCCCTAAGTTTATCCGACGGCAGAAAACAAATTGAAAACCTTCATCCCGACTTAATTATTTTAGATATCGATCCCAATCCAGAAGATAGTCTCAAACTCGTCAATCAATTAAATTCTCGCCATCCTCCCATCCCAGCCATTGTCTTAACGACACGGGGAGAATTTTGCGATCGCCTGGCAGCATCAAAAGCTGAAGCCGTCGCATTTCTCCGCACACCCTTCTCTCCAGAAGAAGTACTTGTTATCAGCAAGCAAGTTCTGCAAAATTCTTCTTCTCTATCTGATAAAATCTTAGTTGTTTATGAGGATCCAAACTTTCTTTCTCTCTTGCAAACTAACTTAAACTCACAAAACTTACAAATTACAACTCTCTCCAATCCCCAACAATTCTGGGACACTCTAGAAACTACCGTACCAGATCTCCTGATCTTAGATTTAGAAATGCCCCATTTCAACGGGATAGATTTGTGCAAAGTTGTCCGTAACGATCCCCACTGGTATGAGCTACCTATTCTCTTTATTTCTCCTGACATCGATCGGAATATTTTAGAGAGAATTGTTGCTGTCGGTGCTGATGATTTGATCGTGAAATCGGAATTAAATTTAGAATTACACCCCCGTGTTTTTAGTCATTTACATCGGGTGCAAAGATTAAAAAAAATAGCCGAACTCCGGAGATGTACATTAGTTGGTGCTAATCTATAAATAGAGACTTTTTCTCTTTTGACTTTATGGACATTTGTACAGATTATATTGACTCTAGCTCTGACACTAGCGATCCTTATCCCGATTTTAGCTTACGGCAGGAAGGAGAAGCAGTACTGCCAGAAAGTTTAGAACTAAAAGTTAGGCAAAGGACTTCTGAATTACAACAAGCTAACGAAAGACTCCGAGAAAGTGCCGAAAGATTTAGAGCTATTTTTGAAGGTGCGGCGATTGGTATTGATATTTTCGATACCTGTGGTAATTTTATCGAAATTAATCAAAAGTTGTGCGATATTTTGGGGTACACTTGGGCAGAATTAGAAGGACACAGTTGTCTGGATTTCACTCATCCAGATGATATCCAAATCACCTTAGACTGTTTCCAAGCTATCTTAACTGGTGAGGTATCATCATATTGTTTTGAAAAACGATTTATCAATAAACAAGGTGAGATAGTCTGGACTAATTTAACCGTATCACCCTTACCCAATGCAGCGAAAAAAATTAATCATTTTATTGCCGTAATCGAAGATATCACTCCTCGCAAACAAACAGAAGAATCACTCCAAACCAGCGAACGTAAACTTAAAGCCTTTCTTGACAATATTCCAGATATAGCATGGCTCAAAGATAAAAAACAAAAATATATAGCTGTAAACGAAGCATTTGCCACCGCTTTTGGAATCAAACCAGAAGACTTTGTGGGTAAAACTGATTGGGAAATTTGTCCTCCCTATATCGCTGAAAAATTCTGGTATGATACTCTCGATGTGATGGTATCTGGTAAGCGAAAATCTTTTGAAACTAAACTAGTAGATTCCGATCTCAATACGATGTGGTTTGAATCTATTAAAAATCCTATTTATGACAGTCAAGGAGAACTAATTGGCACAGCAGGAATTGCTCGCAATATCACAGAAAGGAAGCGGATTGAAGAGGAACTAAAAAGGAGTCAAGAACAATATAAAGCTCTCTTTGAGATTCTTCCTATTGGTGTCTGTGTCACTGACACGCAGGGAAATATTCTTGAAGCAAATCTCGCTTCTAAACAGATTTTGGGGTTGTCAAAAGAGGATTGTAGTCAATGGAATCATCAGGCAAGACAATTACAATTGCTCGACCCCAAAGCCAAGGTAATGGAAACTTCTCAATTTACTTGTGTGAGAGCTTTAACAGAAAATAAGATTATTAAAGATCGAGAAACACTAATTGTTCAACCCCATGGTAAAAGTACTTGGGTGAGTATAAGTGCCGCACCGATTCCTTTGAGCGATTGTGGAGTTGTCGTTACTTATGTTGATATCACGGATCGCAAAAAAGCAGAACATATTAAAGATGAATTTTTGGCAATTACTAGTCATGAACTTCGCACTCCTCTTACATCCTTACGGGGTGCATTAGGATTGCTGGCAACTGGGCAATTAGGTATCCTCAACGAACAAGGTAAAAAATTATTGAATTTTGCTTTAGCAGACACAGAAAGGTTAACACGTCTGGTGAAAGATATCCTAGATTTACAAAGTTTAAAATTTAGCAAAAATGCGATCGAACAGAGTAATTGTCAAATTGATACATTACTGGATAGAGCCATCACAGCAATCTTGCCCCTCGCTGATGAAGCTAGAGTGAAGCTATCTGTGACAAGGGTTACGGGCAATATCTGGGCAGATAGGGATCGCATTCTCCAAGTTTTGACAAATTTACTGGAAAATGCGATTAAGTTTTCTCCGGCAGAAAGTACCATCCGCGTCACTGCCCAAGAGGAGCAGGATCGAATCTTATTTAAAGTTAAAGATCGAGGTAAAGGAATTCCTTCTGATAAAATAGAAAGTATATTTGCACCATTTGAACAAGTTGATGCTTCCGACTCTCGTGCTTATGGAGGCACAGGTTTGGGTTTAGCCATCTGTCGGAACATCGTGGAACAACATCAGGGACATATTTGGGTTGAGAGTACTCTGGGAATTGGAAGTACATTTTATTTTACTCTGCCGTTAGGAAATAGGAAGTTGGGAGTGGAAACGATGGAATAGGCTTTTACTGGTAAAGCTTCAGCTCATTGTTATTACATATTTATCTATTTAATAGCCAACCACTAACTAACCACCAACCACAAATGAATAGCCACAAAAAAATTTTGCTTATCGATGATGAATACCGGATTCGAGAAGTAACCAAGATGATTTTAGAACTGATGGGAGGATGGACAGTCTTAACAGCAAGTTCCGGTTATGAAGGGATAGCTGTGGCACAATCTGAACATCCTGATGCTATTCTATTGGATATGATGATGCCCGATTTCGATGGCACTCAAACCTTAGCCAAACTTCAGGCAGATATTACTACCAAATCTATTCCCATTTTATTATTAACAGCTAAGGCTCTGCCTATAGAGGTAAATCAATTGAGCAATGGGGTAAAAGGAATGATTGAGAAACCTTTTGAACCATTGCAGTTAGCTAATCTGATTGCTCGGTCTTTAGGCTGGTAATCCAAGTTGCTAGTTATGAACTTAGATATTTTCGATCCCCCTAAATCCCCCTTTTTAAGCAGGGGGTTTTAAATCCGCTTCCCCCCTTTTTTAGCAGGATTGTTTCATCAAATAACTATCAACTGTCAACTGTCAACTGTCAACTATCAACTGTCAACTGTCAACTGTCAACTGTCAACTGTCAACTGTCAACTATCCACTACCATACCAGGTATCGATCTGAGTCATAATGAAAAAGTGTCAATATTTAGAGCAGTTTCGATCAATTATGGCAAAAATGGCAACCCAACAACTAACGCAAACACCTCCCACCCCTTGCCAAAGCTTTGATTACGACATCGCCATTGTCGGCGGCGGGCTTGTCGGTGCAACTCTCGCCTCTGCTTTAAAAGATTCGGGACTAAACATAGTACTAATCGAAGCCCAACCTCCCTCTATCGCAGTGGAAAGGCGGCAAGCTTATGCCCTGTCAATTACGTCGGGGCGAATTTTTCAAGAAATTGGCATTTGGCATAAACTTCTGCCTCAGATTGCAACTTATCGACACATTTACCTCGCCGACGCGGAGCATCCTGGTATCGTAGAATTCTACCCCAAAGATTTGGGAAGGGAAGATTTAGGCTATGTGGGAAAACATCGTCCCATCCTAACTTCACTATACGAATTTTTGGCAGATTGTTCTCATATTACCTGGCTTTGTCCCGCTCAAGTAGTCAATATCGATTATCAACCATCTGCGGCAAAAATTACTGTCAATATAGGAGGAGAAAATTGTCAAATTCAAACCCGCTTAGTAGTCGCAGCAGATGGGGCGCGATCGCAAATTCGGACAGCGGCAGGGATTGGCACTAAGGGCTGGAAATACTGGCAATCCTGCATCACAGCCATTATTAAAACCGAAAAACCCCATCATAATACCGCATTTGAACGGTTTTGGCCTAGCGGTCCCATGGGTATACTACCTTTATCAGAAAATCGCTGTCAGATAGTATGGACAGCACCTCATCCCGAAGCCAAAGCTTTACAAGAATTAGATGAACAAGAATTTATCAAATTGTTAGAATACCGTACAGGCGGACTTTTGGGACATTTGGAGTTAGAAGGCGATCGCCTAATTTTTCCGGTACAATTAATGCAAAGCGATCGTTATATTTCTCCCCGTCTCGCCTTAGTTGGAGATGCCGCCCACTGTTGCCATCCTGTCGGCGGGCAAGGTTTAAATTTGGGTATCAGAGACGCTGCTGCCCTTGCCCAAGTATTGGCAAAAGCACATCAAGCCGGAGAAGATGTTGGTGCCAAAACTGTACTTAAACGTTATGAAAACTGGCGCAAAAAAGAAAATTTAGTTATTTTGGGCTTTACCGATTTTCTGAATCGGATTTTCTCAAATAACTGGTTGCCATTAGTCGCCATCCGTCGCTTGGGTTTATTCATCTTACGGCGCATTCCCGCAGTGAAAATTTATGCCCTCCAATTAATGACAGGTTTAAGGGGGCGTTTGCCTCAATTAGCTCAACGTTAGTTAGTTAGGGTTAATGGGGAATGGGGGCAGGGGTGCAGGGGTGCAAGGG
>DOIX01000408.1:29701-31186 GCA_003511885.1 Cyanobacteria bacterium UBA11153 | reverse complement strand
GGGGCTGGGGGCTGGGGGCTAGGGAAAGAGGGAATAGCCTCGCTTTTCGCTTTTACGCTACTGCTGGGATATCGACAGGCAGTAATTGAGGTTGAATAATTGGTGCTTCTTCCAAAACTTGGACTTCGATATTTACCGAGACTAAGTAAGAGCCAGCCTTATTTCCCAGAGCATGGGCAATTAAACTGGCAAAATCTGGACGTTGTGCCGTAATGGGATCTCGCAAAACCACCTGTTCCCATTGGTACTCGGCTTTGGGATCGATACTGAGGATATAGTGCTTGATCATGGGGGAAAACCTTGCATTTAGTAGGGATTCAGATGTTCGATGACTTTCATCTCCCATATCCTTATTATAGTACATACGTTCTATGTTGCCAACCAACTGGGTGAGAATTTTGATGGCAAGACTGATACCTCAAACACCGACAACAGAGGAATGGCAACAACTCCATCGGGAGTTGTCAATCGATGCGAGTTGGAGCCTCAATTATGTGATTTTGACAATTAGTGCCTGTTTAATTGCCACTTTTGGACTGATTAGTAATAGTACCGCCGTCATCATTGGGGCGATGATTGTTGCGCCGTTAATGTTACCTTTGCGCGGATTAGCCTTTGGTGCGTTGGAAGGAGATTTCCATTTATTTGGGAAAGCTTTAAGTGCGATCGCGGGTGCTACTATTTTAGCTTTAACACTCTCTTGGTTAACAGGGTTTTTGGTGGGTATTCCTGAATATGGTTCAGAAGTGTTATCTCGCACCCAACCCAATTTGGTAGATTTAGGTATTGCCGTAGTCGCGGGAGGAATTGGTGGTTTTGCCAAGATTCGAGAAAGAATTAGTGACGTATTGGCAGGAACTGCGATCGCAGTTGCTCTGATGCCACCATTGTGTGTGGTAGGCTTATCTTTATCTCAAGGAATTTGGTCATTTAGTTTGGGGGCATTTTTACTTTATCTCACCAATTTACTAGGAATTACCTTAGCCTGTATGGTGGTTTTTATTGCCGCAGGCTACACCAAAGTCAGTCATGCACTAGGATGGACTGTAGGATTAACTTTTTTACTGATTCTGCCATTAGGAGCCAGTTTTTTTCGCTTGGTAAAACAATCGCAACTAGAAGCAACTATTAAAGATACTTTGATAAAACGGACTGTGACTATTGGGCAACCCAATGTCCAACTAATTAGCACTAAAGTTAACTGGACAACCAAGCCACCAACTGTATATCTAAACGTTCAGACAGAGAAAAAAATCACCCCTAAGCAAGTGGAATTAGTCCAAGAATTTATCTCCAGAGAAATGAAGCAATCCTATAGATTAATTTTCTTTGTTAGCGAGATTCATCAAGTGACAGCAGAAGATCGAGAGGAAACTGATATTCCCGCCTCACCTCGATTAGATAGTCCACCTCCCCCTACTCTACCCTATAAACCCAAAAAGTAATGCGATCGCGTTTCTCACATATAGCAACCGCCACATCGGT
>DOIX01000408.1:3813-29391 GCA_003511885.1 Cyanobacteria bacterium UBA11153 | reverse complement strand
GTCAACTGTCCACTGCTATAAATTGGAGATCTCCAAAATGGAAACGTTGGTTTTTGGAGATGTCTATTAAATAGTCGCGAACAATTAAAAATAAAGGAAATGCTGTTTGTTCGGTTTAGCTGCGCAGCAGCTTATCCTAGATCGATTCCCATTAACCTCTTTGCGAAACCCTTTGCGTACCTTTGCGTTAAAAAAAAAACCACCGCCAACCTCCCTAAAACCTCTGCCTGAAACCCCCACCCACAAACCCCGCTAAAATCAATAAAAACACCCCACCCCAAAAATGCCCAACACCATCACCATACGCGGAGCCAGACAACATAACCTCAAAAACATCAACCTCGACCTCCCGCGCGATCGCATTATTGTCTTTACATGCGTATCCGCTTCCGGCAAATCCTCTCTCGCCTTCGACACCATCTTCGCCGAAGGACAGCGCCGCTACGTGGAATCCCTGAGCGCTTATGCCCGTCAATTTCAAGGGACAACTGGATAAACTGAATATGGATGCCATCGAAGGATTAAGCCCTGCTATTTCCATCATTTGCATTTGTGATACACTATTATTAAGTAATAATTTGATCCGCCACCTATTAAAGTAGGTATTATTTATGTATAAAGCGCTGGACATAGCCAAATATTTTATCAAACTTGCCTCTCCTGAAGCGGAAGACTGGATTACGAACTTAAAGCTGCAAAAATTACTTTACTATGCCCAAGGTTTTCACTTAGCCTTGTATGGCAAGCCTCTATTTAATGAAGAAATCGAAGCTTGGCATTATGGACCTGTTGTGCCAGAGGTTTATCATACCTACAAGGAGTTCAAGACAAAGCCTATTCCCCAACCAGAAGATTTTAACTTGGACGAGTATGACAAAGAAACACAAGAATTACTTGATGAGGTATATGAAGTGTATGGGCAATACACTGCCCCAGCACTAGCACATTTTACTCATCAAGAATTACCTTGGAAAAATACTCCCTCTGGCGATAAGATATCAGACTCGCTATTGAAGGCATACTTTGAAACTCAACTCATTAAGTAGTTATGGGGAGAATAAAAGGTAAAGAACCTAAAAAGGGAAAACGCATTGCACCGCCAAACCAACTACCTCCTCTTCCCAATTACGATTTAGAACCTCCTGTTTTCTGCTTTCGTTATCTTGATAAAACTTATGGATTGGATAGCTGTACTAAGGATGAAAAAGCTGCTTTAGCCTCTACACTATACAAGTTAAGTCAGTTGTCGTGGAAGCAACTGCGGCTTGAACCACGTCATGGACTTGGGTATGAATTGATCGCTCGAAATAGCATTCGTGTAGGAATTCCCAAGCACATCACTGAGGATGTAGATATTATTGCATTCCGTTTTAAAGGGAAAGCACCAATGGTGGGTTATCGGGATAGGGAAATTTTCAGGATTGTCTGGTTAGATCGAGATTTTACTTTATACGATCATGGTAGTTAAAATAGAATAAACTATTAGGCTAGGAGGGAAAGATGAATTCATCGATTATTAACGAAGTAATTGAGCAAATGAGGGTTATGCCTCAGCACTTGCAGTGGCAGGTACTTGAATTTACCCGTACTTTAGTTAATTCACAAGTCCATGGTATTCTGGGTCAGCAACTGTTGCGTTTTGCAGGTACGATCTCATTAGAAGATTTGAATGCGATTCAGGATGCGATCGAGTACGACTGCGGAAAGGTTGACATTGATGAGTGGTAGATAATTGCTCGATATGAACATTATGTTTGACTAAATGATACAATGTAAGTGCTTTTAAAGTGTCAACTTTCCTATGATTACCTTGCCAGAGATTGAAACCGCTATCAAACAATTGCCAGAAAATGATATTCGCCAACTGGCAGTGTGGCTTCAGCACTATTTAGATGCAATATGGGATCGAGAAATAGAAGCAGATTTTCAATCGGGAAAACTGAATAATTTGATTGCCAAAGCCGAAGCAGATATCGCAGCTAATAGAGTGAGAGATTTAGATGAAGTCCTTCGCAACGACTGATTTTTGGATAGCATATAGAGAATTATCGCCAGAGGTGAAGGAACAAGCTCAAAAAGCCTATCAACTGTGGCGAGAAAATTCACTGCATCCCTCTCTACATTTTAAGAAGGTAGGGAAAAATCTCTGGTCAGCGCGTGTGAGTGCTGGCTATCGAGCATTAGCTTTGAAAAGGGGCGACGATTACTACTGGTTTTGGATTGGTACTCATGATGAATATGAAGCTTTACTGAATTAAACATCTGGTGGGAAAATTCCCAAAGACCTTACTAACTAAACTATATATGTCGTTAACTAGCAATTCAATTCATTGGGCAATTAAATTTGTAGATAGTCATTCTGATGGAGATTTGTTCCCTAAGATTCTAGAGATCAATGCCATTAATGAAATGGCTGATGAATTTGTAAGGCTTATTGAAGGAAAAGATCTATCCTCTTTTCCTCCTGGTTCTTGTCGTCGATTCATTGTCCCCAAAGATGAAATAGCATATCGCCAAGCAACACAATTAGATCCACAAGATTCAATTATCCTGTCCGCATTGATTTATCAGTATGGTCAAGGTATTGAAGATCGACGATTACCAAGTACAACAGTATTCAGTTATAGATTTAAACCAGATATTACATTGGGGCTCTATGCCAGTCAAACTTCATGGAATGATTTTTGGACAACTGTATATGAGGAAAGTCAAAAGTTTAGTACTATTTTGTATTGTGATATCGCTGATTTCTATAATCAAATTTATCATCATGTCATCGAAAATCAGTTGATCGCATCAGACTTTCCTAATCAAGCCATAAAATGGATAATTTCTTTGTTAGAATCAACAACAGCGGGAGTATCTAGAGGAGTACCAGTAGGTCCTCATCCTGTACATCTAATTGCTGAAAGTGCAATGATACCTATTGATAATAGTCTTTCTTCTATGGGGATAAACTTGACTTGAAAGAGAGCCATTATATTCGTCTTCGATGGTTCTACAGGCGATTAACACAGATAGGACATCCTGGTGCCATCGATATTTCCCTAGACGAGATTGCAAAATTAGGACCGTGCTTTGCCAATATATGCACTTATTTGACCTCTGTACAATCTGTGGAACAAGAGAGATGGATGAGAGTGGGAACAATCCTACTAGATTTGCTCGATTCTAATGAAGTGCGAGGTAACGAATACTTTCGGCTTTCTATTCTGAGTCTTTTTACTAAAAATCAATATATCAATCATTTTTCAAATTTAGCTAGACGATATACATCTAGCGAGCCATTTGTTAGAAGAGAAATTCTCTTGTCAGCCAAACAGAATTTAGCTTTTGATTGGCTTCGAGAGCATAAAGAAAGCTATCAGACAATGGATTATTGGCAACAAATTGCATATATATATGGTAGTTCAGGATTTCCAAAAGATGAAAAGAAGTATTTTTTAAATAGATTGACACTCACTAGACCGTTTGAGACGGTTCTGGCTAAATGGGCAAAAAACCTCTAACAATTTAGCAATGTACATTTAGAGGCTCTCCCGTAGTATGTCTTCTCCCGATTCAGGCTGCCATCATGCCATTAATATGAGTAAAAATGCGATCTAGTTCTCCAAAAGAAGGAACATAAATAGTATAGCCACCTTCATCACTAGGTTCGAGAATAACTCTTAGCTTCAGTTTTCATAAGTTGACCTCCTTTCCTCTAATATAGAGTTTGTTACGATCTGTATTTCCCTAATCTGAGAACAAATTTTCCAAATCTCGGTAGCCGCTGACAACCCGCAAAATTTATATTCCTTCGGCACTAGCACGATAAAAAATCAGGTAATCTTCCACAGGAAAACTACGGACATTTGCTGCTAACTCGTCTCGTCTACGTCCCATGCCAGGAAAATCAGTCAAGGTGTTACACTTGTTGTTGATTTTACTGAGGAAATTTTCTGCTGCATCAAAACTGCTTACTTCAGCAATGTAGTCAATAATATTTTCAATATCCCGACTCGCAGGAACCGTAAATTTGCAAATTCCACTCATTAACCTGCCTCTTCCCGACACTGTTGCAGCTTAAGCCGCAACTGTTGAAATACTGCTTCAGCATCAACTAACTCACCTCTATCTGCCGCATCAATTCCTAGCCGAATTTCTTGGCGCAATTCTTGAAAACGCCCTTGATAGACATCTTCCCACTCATCAGTTTGTAATAACTTGATGAAAGCTAATACTTCTTGTTGTTGCTGTGGCGATAAGACTCGCACATTTTCCAAAATAGCTTGCTCAATAGTCATACTTTTGTATCCCGATTTGATATAGATATTTAGCTGATTAAGGTTCCAGGTTAAATATTATACTCCTCACCATTATATTATCCCAACTCCCACCAACCTCTTTGCGCTAACCTTTGCGCCCTTTGCATTAAAAAAAACCCTCTGCGAACCTCTGTGAAACCTCCGCGTCCCTCTGCGTTAAAAAAACCCCCACCCACAAACCCCGCTAAAATCAATAAAAACACCCCACCCCAAAAATGCCAAATACCATCACCATACGCGGAGCCAGACAACATAACCTCAAAAACATCAACCTCGACCTCCCGCGCGATCGCATTATCGTCTTCACAGGCGTATCTGGTTCCGGCAAATCCTCTCTCGCCTTCGACACCATCTTTGCTGAAGGACAGCGCCGTTACGTGGAATCCCTCAGCGCTTACGCCCGTCAATTTCTCGGACAACTGGATAAACCGGATGTGGATGCCATCGAAGGATTAAGCCCTGCCATTTCCATCGACCAAAAATCCACCTCCCACAATCCTCGTTCCAGTGTGGGTACAGTTACCGAAATTTACGATTACCTGCGATTGCTCTTTGGTCGGGCAGGCGCACCTCATTGCCCGAAATGCGATCGCTCGATTACCCCCCAAACTATCGATGAAATGTGCGATCGCGTCATGGCACTTCCGGATCGGACTAAGTTCCACATCCTTGCTCCTGTGGTGCGAGGGAAAAAGGGGACGCACAAGAAGCTTATCTCTAGTTTGCTGGCGGAAGGATTTGTTCGCGGGAAGGTCGATGGCGAGGTTTTTGAACTGTCAAATTCTCTAAATTTGGATAAAAATTATACACATAATATAGATGTGGTGATTGACCGCTTAATCAAAAAGCCTGGTATTGAGGAGCGTTTGACGGATTCTCTGACTACTTGTTTGCGTAGATCTAATGGGATTGCAGTAGTTGAGGTATTAAATGATACATTGATACAAACAGAGAAAACCAACTATCTAGAGAGTAAGTATATATCAACTGACCCAGAAAATGCAAGTATTTCCGATGAAGAATTACTGAAAGAATTGGTATTTTCGGAAAATTTTGCTTGTCCGGAACATGGGGCGGTGATGGAGGAACTATCACCGAGGCTATTTTCTTTCAATTCCCCTTATGGGGCTTGTCCGCACTGTCACGGGTTGGGGAGTTTGCGGACATTTGCGGTGGAATTGGTAGTACCAGACCAGAAGCAACCTGTTTATAGCGCAATCGCGCCTTGGTCAGATAAAGATAATTCTTACTATTTATCGCTGTTATCTAGTTTGGGGGAAGAGTATGGTTTTGAACTTAAAACTCCTTGGCATAAACTGACATCCCAACAGGAAGAGGTAATTTTATATGGATCTGAGAAATCGGTTTGGGTGGAAGAATATCAGGATTACCGTAGATATCGGGGTGTAATTACCATCCTGCAAAAGCAATATGATGAAACCAATTCCGACTTACAAAAGCAAAAGTTAGAACCCTATCTCATGACTAGCCCTTGTGAAGTTTGTCACGGGAAAAGATTAAAACCAGAAGCATTATCGGTAAGGTTAGGACAATATCGAATTACCGATTTAACTGAAGTCTCGATTCAGGAATGTCGGGACAGGATAGAGAAATTACAACTTACTCCGCGTCAAGCCCAAATTGGGGAATTAGCTTTAAAAGAAATCAAAGCGAGATTGCAGTTTTTATTAGATGTAGGATTAGATTATTTAACTCTTGATCGAGCCGCCATGACTCTTTCTGGGGGAGAAGCCCAAAGAATTAGATTAGCCACCCAAATTGGTTCCGGTTTAACAGGAGTTTTGTATGTATTAGACGAACCCAGTATTGGCTTGCATCAACGAGATAATCATCGGTTATTGACTACCTTAAAAAAGTTACGGGATTTAGGCAATACCTTAATCGTCGTCGAACACGATGAAGAAACCATTCGGACTGCCGATTGGATTGTCGATATTGGTCCCAAAGCCGGAATTCATGGAGGGGAAATAGTAGTTGAAGGAAAATTAGATAAATTACTGGCATCAGAAGTATCTTTAACCGGGGCATATTTATCCGGAAAGCGCGTCATAGAGACACCTAAAGTCAGGAGAGCAGGAAATTCGCGATCGCTGTTTATTAAAAATGCCCATAAAAATAACCTCAAACATATAGATGTAGAAATTCCCCTCGGTAAACTGGTTTGTATTACTGGCGTATCTGGTTCCGGCAAATCTACCTTAATGAACGAACTTTTATATCCTGCCCTACAACATCACCTTACCAAAAACGTCCCTTTTCCTAAAGAATTAGGTGCAATTAAAGGATTAGAAGCAATTGATAAAGCCATTGTCATCGACCAATCGCCCATTGGGAGGACACCTCGTTCCAATCCCGCCACTTATACCGGAATTTTCGATAGTATTCGCGAAATATTTGCTCAAACTATCGAAGCCAAAGCCAGAGGATATAAAGCCGGACAGTTTTCTTTTAACGTCAAAGGTGGCAGATGCGAAGCTTGTGGCGGACAAGGGGTAAATATCATAGAGATGAATTTTTTACCCGATGTTTATGTTCAGTGCGATATTTGTAAAGGGGCGAGATATCATCGGGAAACTTTGCAGGTGAAGTATAAAGGATTTTCCATTGCTGATGTTTTGAATATGACAGTGGAAGAAGGGTTGGAAGTATTTCAGAATATTCCTAGGGCGGTGACTCGTTTACAAACTTTAGTGGATGTGGGATTAGGATATATTCGTTTAGGACAAACTGCACCTACTTTATCTGGGGGAGAGGCGCAGCGGGTAAAATTAGCGACAGAATTATCGAAAAGGGCGACGGGGAAGACTCTTTATTTAATAGATGAACCGACAACAGGGTTATCTTTTTATGATGTCCATCAATTATTGAATGTTTTGCAGCGGTTGGTGGATAAGGGGAATTCTATTTTGGTGATTGAGCATAATTTGGATGTGATTCGGTGTGCGGATTGGGTGATAGATTTGGGTCCGGAAGGTGGGGATAAGGGAGGGGAAATTGTTGCTGTGGGTACGCCGGAGGATTTGGTGGGGAATGTTGGGTCTTTTACGGGGGAGGTTTTGCGGGGGGTTTTGGGGTAGGTTTTTTTTTAACACAGAGGTACACAGAGGGTTTCACAGAGGTACGCGGAGGAGGGGAGGGTTGTTTTTTTAACGCAAAGGGCGCAAAGGGTTTTTTGAGGAGGTATGATCGGAAATCGAGATTGATTACTTCGTTTTAATTGGCATAGCTATCCGTTACATCCGTTACGCATCCGTTGCCATGTTTTCACCTGGCGATCGCTAAAATGTTTCACTAAGTCTTTTCGCAAACCTTGATAAATTTAGAATTTGAGCAAAGCCTCTCAGGATATATTGCCAGTATAGGATAATGATTATCGCACTCTCCACTTATTTTGACCTCAGTTCGATGAAAAGCTAAATTTTGAGTCTTACCACGAAAGAATAAGGCTTTCAGCCAAAGAAGGAATCAGTGTTTCAGCCTCCGTCGAACTCAGGTTATTTTGGCGAATAGGAGCCTAAAAATTTATCTCCATCGAAGTGAATCAGATGATCTGGGGTATCGGCAATCCAGACTTCTGTTTCCCAAGCAATATCTGAAACAAACTGGCGAAAAGTATTACGGTTAAGAAAAGCAGTCACAAAAATGATATCAGCAGTACATTCATCTGTTAGCTTTTTCAACTCCAAAAGACGTACAGGAGAAATCGAACCGGAAGTATGAACTGCTTCGATGAGGTAAAGCCAATTTCTCTGTTCTGAGTAAGCTACTATATCTGGTAATTCACCATGAGATAGTTCAAAAAAATGAAGTGCTTCAAGTCGCTCTTTTTCTAAGTGAAGGAATTTCTTGGCTGTGTCGCCGACATACAATACTTCTGCACCATAGCCATAGCGAGGTAGAAATTCTTCGATAATAGCTTTTTGTAATTCATTATGCTTACCAGGACTAAATTCAGCAATTTTACCTGAAGGAAACTTAACCGGGATTAAACTCAAATCTCGTCGATCTGAAAGCTGGTCTTTTAGGCTAATTTTGTCTGCCAAAAATTCCTCAACCTTAGTATCCCAGCCATCAGAGCCAAATGTTCTGAGCAAAGCCACATAGTCTGGATTTAAGGCAAAGGCTCTCGTGCCATCATTTCGTGCTGCATTAGGATTGGCTGAACTTGCTAGAATTATTCCTGCTAGTACAGAGAGTTTTAAATCTTTTCTCCGTATGTCATCATAAGAACTTTCAGATACTGTTTCATTAAAATAATTATTCCAATATCTAATAATTTCTCTCGTCCTCAAAGCATGACGACTATCTACTTTTACCCAGTCATTATCGGTTTTGACATTTGCTACAGCTAAGAAAGCCATAGCAACTCTTTCCATACGCCTTTGACTCAAATTGGCAATAGGTACTCCGAACTTAGCCAGAATATATAAAGCAGCATTAATCAGTTGTTGCAGTTGGACTGGCTTATCTGACTTGGTAATATACTGTGGTAATTTAGACATTTTTTAATTTTATAAAGGTAGTGAAAGCTGGATGGGTAATTGTTTACTTTCTATCTCCCTTGGGGATAAACGTTGAGGGGATTTTAAATAAGCACGTACTCTACCAGCCAGATGGAAAGCCAATAAAGGAGGTACAGCATTACCGACTTGATTAAAACAACTGGTTTCACTCCCTATAAATTCAAACCAATCTGGAAAACTTTGCAAACGCGCTGCTTCTCTTAAGAGTAAGCGTCTCCTTCTGCCATCAGGAAGCTTAATTCGCTGCATATCTCCTGTTGCACCTGCTAGGTTTCTACAGGTTAAAGTGCGAGATGGTTTATCTAAATGAAGATCGCGAGGTTGTTTGCAAGATGAGGCTCTTTCATACTTAGCAACATATTGATCCATACTAGGTGTGAGAAATTTAGATGTAGGGGGAGTTTGCAATGCTAGTTCCCCTAATGCTTCCCCAGCGGTAATTTTTCTCTCCCCTGGCTGGGGAAAGCTAAAATTACCTTGATGACCAACTACGATCAGACGTTCTCGATTTTGAGGAATGCCAAAGTCAACCGCATTTAATAACTTAATTTCAATCATGTACCCTAGTCTTTGTAATGCTTGGGTAATTTCATCTAAATACCACTTATTGCGATATAGCAAGCCGCGTACATTTTCAAACAGCCAGATCTCAGGCTGGAGTCTTTTGACAGCAGCAATAAAAATCGGAAAGCCATCCCGCGAGTCTTTTAAACCTTTTTGATTGCCACCAACACTAAAAGGCTGACAGGGAGGACCACCAATTAGGATTTTTGCAGGAGGTAAATCGGTTTCTGGGGTTAAGACAAGCTGGGTACATTTACCATTTAAGTTTTTGCGATAAGTGGCACAGGAATCACTATCCATTTCAAAACCCTCTGTCTCAAAACCCTGTGCTTCAAAACCCAGTGATAAGCCACCACATCCAGCAAATAAATCTACTACTAGGGGATTTCCAGATAGAGTAGGTTTCAGGAGATGGTTAATTTTTTCTACATAACTCATGTGCTATGATTAAGCTGATCTTGGTGGTAGCAAGCCTGAAAAATTAAATATTTACTAACCCGTGTAGGCAGGTTTTGTCTACGAATGAGTGCGAGGACTTTTTTGGCAATTTGAGCCACAACTTTAGGTTGTAACCCTTTGAGAAAATCCAAAACTGTTTCCAAACCATCAAGCTTCGCCTTATGCCAAACGCTGTAGAGCTAATGTAAATGTTTCTCTACCACAAAAATTAGAATTTTTCAGTGCTGCTTCTGCAGCTTTCCCTAAAACCATATCTTCTAATTGTTCGAGGCGATGGAGGAGTCGTTGGTATGTATCGGCAGACATGATGACATGGCTGGGTTGAGATTCCTGTGTCACTAACACAGGTTCAATCGCCGCTTTTTCAAACACCTCACTGTGGCGATCGCGGGTATCTATGATGGTATAACTATACATGGCAAGGCTTAGGGTTTAAAGATTGTTTATGTTCTGTATTAATTATAGATGTGCTTTGAGCCAAAGGATAATTAGGCTAACCAATGGCTTCACCTCGAATCTCCTGTAATATTGCGGCAATTTCTGACTCGGATTCAATATGCTTGGCTAAGACTTGAGCTGTGGTGTCCAGAATGCGATAGCTTCACTTGCCTTCGGCATCGCAAAAATGTTTAGTCAAGTCTTGCCGTAAACCTTGCCCAATGTAGAATTTGAGTAAAGCCTCTAAGGATATATCTCGACTATCGGCTATTTTTGCCAGTGACTCTAAAGTATCGACAGGTATCTTGAGGGATAGAGTCTCAGTAATACGCGGACGGAGATGTAATGTCAAATTTTCGTTATCCTTGTTCATATAATCTTCTATGATGGTATAACTATACATGGCAAGGCTTAGGGTTTAACGATCTTTTATGTTCTGTAACTCGGTTTCTGGAAAGTTTTCAATCCAAGCGATATCTGCTTCATCAAGCAAGTTTTTTGCAGGCTGAGTGATTTTACCAGTAGTTACTACTCCAATAACCGTTTCTTTAATAAATAAACTACTTTTATTGATAGTTAATAAGAAAGTGTTCAAATTTATTCATTGCCTTTTGAAAGAAGGAGGGTTCAACTCCTAAAGCGATGCGAAAATGACCAGGCAGATTAAAAGTGTCTCCGGGTAAAAGAAAAACTCCTGTCTCTTCAACTAATTAGCGGGCAAAAGCTTGGCTGTCGGTCGCTTCGTTTTTTAAATAAGGAAAAGCGATAGTTCCAGCTTCGGGTTCGAGCCAATCAATAATCTTGCAATTCACTTTTTTCCGATCCTTCACTTGATTTAGCTAAATAGATTCCTAACAAAATTACGGGGAAAGCAAACAGATCTAAAATACTTAACTCTTGAACAAAAATAAACCATGCTAAAATTGCAGCCAAAACTGGCTCTAATAACAAGCACAGCGACACAAAACCCGAAGAAAATCTTTTTAAACTGTAAGCGATCGCCCCTTGACCAATTACTTCGCAAAGCAGTCCTTGTAAAATAACTGCTATCCAAACGAGCCAAGAACTAGGGAAGATTCGTTCTTCAAACAGTAACGCAGTGGGGATAACAGCAAGAGTTGTTATCAAAGATATCCATAAAATAATTGTCGTTGTCGATAATCGATCGCGCAATCGTTCGATCGCCAACAATCTAATGCTGTATGCAATAGCAGAAAACAATGCAGCTTGGTCGCCAATAAAACTACCGCTCGCGAGTTGCCAATCTTCTAGTACGATCGCGATAGAACCACCAATTGTTATAGCCACCCCCAACAAAAATTTCATCTCAAAATACTGCCCAAAAAACAACCATCCACCAAGAGTTGTAAAAATAGGCGTTAAATTGTGCAGTAACGTCGAATGAGCAATACTGGTTCGCTCGATCGACCAAGCCCAGGCAACCATACAAAAAGCATCAGCAACCCCTGCTCCCAATAATAGCAACCAATTTTCTGTTGTCTTGGGTTGCAATTGTTCCGAATCAATTTCGTTCTCTTTGTTTTTTTCGATCTTGATGCGGTTCCAAATACCTAACACCAATGTTGCCACCCAAAAACGATGGAATACGATCGCGTTAGCACCCAGTTCTTGAGAACTAAGTTTTATTAAAATAGGTGCAAATGTTATCGCAAGAATGCCAAAACCAAGAGCAATTAATTCTTTTGAAACAAATTGACGGTATGTTGAAGTTTGCACTAGAGCTAATTACCTTGTTGATAGTTTATAAGAAAGTTTTCAAATTCGTTCATTGCCTTTTGAAAAAAGGGGGGTTCGACTCCCAACCCAATCCGAAAATGCCCTGGTAGATTAAAAGTTTCTCCTGGTAAAAGAAAAACGCCTGTATCTTCAACTAATTTACGGGAAAAAGCTTGGCTGTCGATCGCTTCGTTTTTTAAATAAGGAAAAGCGATTGTGCCGCCCTGGGGTTCTATCCAATCAATGAGAGTCTGATTTCGTCTAATCATTTCGCCAAGGTAAGTGGAGTTTTCAACAACCCATCCCCGATATTTTGGCTGAATTTTTTGCCAATTTAATAATGCAGCTTTAACCAGTAAATCATTGATCGAACAAACGGTATAAGTCGTTCTTTCTTTAAAGTCGTGACAGGCTTTCAGAATTTCTTTCGGGGCAATTAACCAACCCACTCGCAAGCCGATACAGCCAAAACATTTCCCGATCGATCCCAAGGCAACCACGCGGGGAGAAACCCCAAATAACGAGGGAATAAAATCCATATTTTGTTGGTGGGGAAGGAAGCGATAATGCTCGTCAGACAAAATTTCTGCATTATATTTTTCTGCCAGTTCGATAACACCTTGCATTTCTTCGGCAGAGTAAACAACTCCCGTTGGATTATGGGGGCTATTTAAGACTATAACTTTAGTTTTATCGTCTACCAATTTTGCTAATTCCGCTAAATTTGGTCTAAATTGTTCTTCTCGTTGTAAATGGAGGTAACGTACCTCATAACCGAGATATTCGGGAACTTCGTGTAACAGTGGAAAATCGGGCGTGGGAACGATAACATTCGCCCCAACTTCATACCTGACGTGAAAGTAGATGAAAACTGCTTCTGTTGTTCCTATGGTGATTAAGATATCTTCTGGCTTAACTCCATTGTAAACCGATGCGATCGCTTCTCTCAATCCCTGAGAACCGTAAGTTTCATTATATTTTAAGTTCAGAATGTGAAACTCTTTTTCACATTCTGTTAGTTTGAGTAGTTCGGCAAGTGAATAATTTGTCACACCACTTGCACTCAGGTTATAAGATGATGTTTCATAGTTCTCCAACCAAATTTCCAACAAGGATGGCTCTAGTTTCATTCCTCTTTATTTCCTCTATTTATTGACCAAGATACCCAGACTTGAAAAGCTTTATTTACACTGCTTTCCTTCAAGAACTTGAAGCATCTCATCCCTCAAACGGATATTATTTATTATGCTTTGAATGATACTGGGTGCATTATTAACCGAAAAGAATAATCCTCCAGTTTTGCTATCGAATTGAGCATAATTTTCATCTTGCATATAAATTTGATGCGCCCTATAAACGTTCCAAAAAGAGATTTTAGGATTCAAATGATGCACGAGATGATAGTTTTCATTGTGCATTCCTGTCAAAAAAATTTCCAACCAATTACCTTTCCTATTTCTACTCATATAGAGGTTAACAGTATTTTGCATTAAGGGATAATGCTCGCTCATTTCGATAAACCAGCTAATAATTTGAAAGGTGGTTAAGTAAGGAACGATCCAAAACAAAAAGATAATTTTTTCGAGTCCCAAAGCAGTTAATATTGATGCCAACATTCCCAGATAAGCTACCATTACTATAGTCTCTTTTGCATAATTCCTGTCAAGAATTCGATGCTGGATTAAATAACGAATATAACTCCACACTTTTGTCAAAAAAAGGGGCATAATAATATTTTTACTGACAAATTCTTGCCGAAGCATTGTCCGATCGTACCATCCTTGTTCCATTGCAAATTTATAATCTGGATCGAGGTTCATATCTCCAAAATGTCCGTGATGAAAACGTACATGAGATTCCCGATAAGCTCCCATCGTCTGCAAAATCAAATAGCCGGAGAAAAAAGTGCCTATGGCAAAATTGAGATGTTTATTTTTGGCCAAGGTTTGGTGAGCTGCTTCGTGTAGTAGGGTTGCCAAAGCACGCTGGCGAGAGCCAATAATTAAAATTGCTAGGGGATATAAGTACCAAGAAATCCAACAAGTAGCGACGACGCTAATACAGATGAGACTATAATCCTCTAATAAAGCCAGCCAACAGTGCCAGTTATCTAATTTTATTAAATCAAGTATTTCGTTCTCGCATTGAGAAGTAAATTTATAAACACTAGATTTCATTTTCATAATAAGTTTAGATCAACTCAAAAACGAAATTAGGGAATTTGTGATGAAGAGCTTTGGTTGGCGTAAAAATACGCGAACCGCTCGCAACTTCGATTATTGTAAGCGAAGCCAGTCTGGAATGCAATAATTTCCGCCTTGATTTTCCCCAAAATTCCTCGTACCACTTCGAGACTTGGGGAATCTGGACTGCTAGACCACACATATACCTGACGAAAGAGCCGAAGCTGAAAGCAGCAATTAAACCTTTGGCTATAGCTGGGTAAGAGTTCTTAACGTGCCGCAGACTAGCTAATCGCCAAAGACTTTCCCTGACATCAAGTATGCTACCATAAATACAGCCACTCCACAGGAGGAGCAAAAATAATGGTCATGGAAGTAACCATAAAATTGCCAGAAAGTCTACTCGAATACGCTAAAGTTCAGGCATTTTCGAGCCAACGTGCCGTTGAAGATGTTTTGGCTGATACTCTAGAAATGCTGTGGCTTACTTGGGAAAATTTACCGAATACCCACCTATCTCAACCAGTAACAAGTCTTTCAGATTCAGAAGTATTGATGTTAGCTAATGCCAAAATAGATGGCAAGCAAAATCAGCGGATTGGCGAATTGCAAGCTAAAGGAAAAATGACCGGGCTAACCGAAGCAGAAAGTTATGAATTACTGGCTATGTTACAAATTTATCAGTTGGGACAACTGCGGAAATCAGAAGGATTAGCAGAAGCAGTGCGGCGTAAATTGAAAACTCCATTACCAGGATGAGTAACATTTCAGATATATAGTTCTCCCTAAATTATAGATCTATAGCTAAATTAGAATATCGGCAAACCCTAATGGGAACAGAAAATGACTCAAACTCTCGACATTACCGGACTCACTCCCGCACAAATTGAGCAGATTTATGCGGTGATAGAGACATTTAGAGCGATAAATAGACATCAGAATCTATTCAGAGAGGAACAACGATCAGAATTCGATCCCACTCCTTTATTTTTTGAAAGCGAAATCCTCCAACCCTTTAATCGTAGTATGCTTTATGGCAACAGAACCTAAATACATTTATCTAGACACAAATGTTCTCGCTTATGTTGCTAATACTAAAGCTCCTCAACACAGGGCGGCATTAGAGATTTTTCGACCCAGTGAAATAGAAATTCTCTGCGTTTCATCACAAGTTTTAGCAGAATTTTACTCCTATATTACGAATCCTGCTATCTTAGCCAAACCCCTAGAGGCAACAGAAGCAATTAGCCGCATTAAACGGATTTGCCAGATGCCTCATGTTTACTTGCTCTCAACTCCTCTCGACCTCTTTGAAGGTTGGATGAGGTTATTGGAAGAACAACCTGTCACCAATGGAGGAATTTTTGACTTACTTCATATTGCCATTATGTTAGCTCATCAAGTCACCAGTATTTACACTTTTAATATCAAGGATTTTTCTTGGTGTTCCCAAATTGAAGTTATCGATCCCAGTCAGCAATGCGCCGATCGATCCTAGAGTTCTTCAGAGACTTCTGTTAATATGAATGTTACAAATTTATCAGTTGGGACAACTGCGGAAATCAGAAGGATTAGCGGAAGGAGTGCGGCGTAAATTGACAACTCCATTACCAGGATGAGTAACATTTCGGATATATAGTTCTCCCTAAATTATAGATCTATAGCTAAAATTGCTATAGCAATCCTAAATCATTTGTGGCAATTTTGAAAACTGCGATCCTTGCTCTGACTGGGTTTCAAGCCGCGCACTTGTTACAACTCATTTAGGATTGCTATATAATATAAGACATTGGCTTCTGTAACAAGGCTAGATGATGCAAATCACTCTTGAAGTATCTGACGAGTTAGGCAGGCAATTGCAGCAATTCCCAGACCGCTGGCAAGAAGTTTTGTCACGCGGTCTTCAGGAGTTATTAAGGGAACAATCTGCTAATTTTATTGATGAGAAGCAGATTATTGATTTATTGGCGAGTCAACCGACACCTGAAGAAATTTTAGCCATCAAACCATCAGCAGAATTTCAATCTCGTGTCAGTGATTTGTTAGGACAGAGTAAGGCAGGAACACTTTCCGCGAAAGGGGAAGCCGAATTAGAACGTTATTTAACTATAGAACATCTAGTTCGTTTAGCCAAAGCTCGTGCCTTTGAGAAATTACGCCAAAACTCATGAGTTATGTCTCTGGACAATTGCGCCAACTTGTAATCAAACGCGCTCAAGAAAGATGTGAATATTGCTTATTTCCTCAAAGTGCTGCACTACTTATTTTTGAGATGGAACATATCATAGCGGAAAAACATGGTGGGAAAACTGATGCAGAAAATTTAGCCCTCGCTTGTCCCTACTGTAATCGTGCTAAGGGTAGTGATTTAGGTTCCATCGATCCTGAAACAAAGAAACTAACACCTTTCTTCAATCCCAGAAGTCAAAAATGGAGCGAACATTTTCAACTTGATGGAGGAGAGATTAAACCTTTGACAGGAGAGGGGCGAGTAACGGTAGCAGTTTTACAATTTAATCAGCCAGAGAGGTTACAAGAGCGGGAGAGGCTGATTGCAGCTTTTCAGTATCCTTAGCACTTCTTCTCTTAGGATAAGTTAAAAGCTGAGGATTTCATTGATTTTACTAACTTCTAATTTCATTTGGGCTATTTCTTTCTCAAATTCAGCTTGATTTAGCAAACGTCCTTCCATATAACAGGTTTCATTTTTAATCCAGTATTTACTACACTGCGCTTTGTCCACGAGAGCTTCCAGATGTGTTATACGTTTGTTTAGATCGTTTTTCTCATTTTCCAGTCCTTGTCGCTTTTGTGCTGCTAATTCTGCCTCGACACGGGCTTTAATTAAGTCTTCTGTATGTTGACTATTACCCCAACTTTTCGACGGTTGGATTTGTCTGCTAGGCGTTCCAAAAGATAGAGATATATTCAGTGGTATAGAGATAAGTGTAAAGCTGATTAAACTTGCTGACAGAATAGCAGCACCAATCTCTATCCCTAGTAAAATTTTGTAGCGATGTGCCATTTTTAGCGCTTCTTCTATAGAGTACTTGGGTTGATTTGTTCTTTTAGATTTGAAGATTAAAGTACCAGTGAATGGATCTGCATCAACAGCATCTCGGATTTGCTCAATTTTCAGTAAGCGATCGCACTCTGTTTCTGATATTCCTAGCTTATCACTTATTTCTCTAGCTGATAGTCCATTGGGATAGCTGTACAATAGGGTATGTAAAACTTCTCGATATGGATTTTGTAGATCAAATAATTTATTAATTTTAAACATAAAATCCTCTATTTAATGAATTAGAAATCAAGCCATTATGGACTTAAGTAGCTATTGACAACCTGGTCAAATATTTCCTGTTGTAATTTAGCTGTATCCTGTGCTTCTGGTGGTGTAATTTGTTCTTCGAGAATTACCTTAGTAGAAACTATCAATTGATTAACTTTATCTTGCTCTTCACGAGAAGCAATCGCGCTGAGTTCAATTTTTTTATTGAGCTTCCATATATTTTGATCTAATTTGCCTATCTGCAAATCTATATTAGCAATTTTTTCGTCAAGCCAGTTCATGGAATATCGTAAAATCGCCACACGCTCAAGTAAGTTACACGTTTCTATATATTTTTCACATTGTCTAAGTAAATCTTCATGTTTATTTATACTGGAAGCTTGCAATTGATTTCTGAGTTTTTCGTAATACTCTCTGTAGTCTCTGTCATATTCATCATATAAACTTTTAAGTTCATAGTTACGACGATATCTAAGTGAGCTAAGGACAGTTTTACCTTCTGCTATCTTTTTTTTGATACAAGTTTTATCTGAACAGGGAAGTTCCCCACAACTTTGGATAGAACCCACTAATCCAAGTATAAGGATAGTGGCAACTAAGGATTTAATTACTGTGACTCCTCGATCAGGGTTTTTCTTTCTTGGTTTATACATAAGCTGACTGTATCAGATTAAATAATCCTGTGATTTGAGTAAAAACTTCGGAATGGCGATCGCCTCTTAACGAAGCTAAATTGGCTTATGACAGTATATGAAACCAGATCAACTTCAAGAAATGAATGAGTTGGCGGTAAATACCTTTAGGGAAATCTTAATTGAGGTAGCGATGCCTTTTCTACAAGAGGCTACCCGAACGGCTAGCTCTTGCTAACGTACATGATTCATGTATACCATACGATCTCTATTTGGATCAAGTGGTTAAACTATAAGAGCAGCCCAGGGGTTTTTTCACTATGATACACTATAGTTGTCGCCCCGTCAGGATAAGGGTTTTTAGTTTCCATCTCAAATAAAAATGCTATATACAGCGGCTTGCAGTTGGATGAAGTACAGGCTACGTTGATAGATGCCCGACTACAAGCGAGAAGTCGGGCATATGTGTACCTCACTCACTTGCAAAGCGATGTATATCCTTTAAATTCGCTGAAAATACTGATAATTTTCATCTGTCACAATTCCGATAATAGTTCCTTTCTCAATTATAGATCGTGCATCCCCAGCATCAAGATAGCGAGTTTTAATTTCAATATGAGGTTGTTTCACAATTTAAGGATTCGCTTTTTGTTGTAAATCTTGGATAATTTTCTGTGCCTTGGCAATATCGTTCGGATTCTCAATGAGTATATCGCCATTTGAGTCGTTAAATTCAGTCTCATGACAGGGGATTTCCGCTTGACGCAATTTTTCAATCATTAATTCTTTGATATCTCGATGTAAAATCAGTTTAGCAATAATTTTATCTTCCACACTCATAAATTCAAACCCTGTCGAAAGTCAGCTTCTACAATTCTAGCTCGGAAATTTTCAGGAATATAGAGAATTTCTGGGATTTGGAGAGTAATCGTGATAGTTGACATATTTCCGTATAAATTAAATCATGAATAACCTTCAAAAAACCCTTTGCGTTCACGTAGTGTAGCGAAGCGCCACCTTCGCGCTAACCTTTGCGTTAAAAAAAAAAACCCACCAACCCATTATAAACAAAAAAAAGGTGGGCAAAAAACCCACCAAAACAAATTAAACTAAAACTACCCCAACAAAGCCTTAGCCTTAGCCACCATATTATCAACAGTGTAGCTAAACTTCTCCATCGCTAAAGGACCAGGTGCAGAAACACCAAAGCGATCGCATCAACCACCCCCAAGTGCTTGAATCTCTACTTCCTGCTCAACCTCTAATTCTATTTGAGCTTGAAAAAGTGCAGCATAAATTGGAATATTAGCTTCTACAGCCTCAAAACTTACAACTAAAGAGTATGGTACTGTAGCTTCCGGCTCGTTGTTCCAACCTTCATGTCCAACTACTGCAATACAGAAAGCTTCTGTTAGTTCAAATGACTTAACAACAGTCCAATCTTTTTGAATAGTTCCTGCACTTCTGGATACATCCCTAATTGTTCCATGATTCTTTTGTTTACCTAGCATCCACTTAAAAAGACTTTCTCCTTTATCACTATCCTCTGGAGCATCATAGTTAGCCAAAGTTCTTGCCAGAAATCTTTCTGGATCTTCTCCTCTTTTACTACAATCCCAGTCCAACCAAGTAGAAAGATATTTTCTTCGATTCCGCCTAGTTCGACGAGGTTGAGCTTTGTATGACAGAGTTACTTCTAGCAAAATGTCTAACTCTTCTCCTTGAGAGCGTAGTTTTTCTGGCAATTTTACTTGGTAAATATGAGCTTGTTTAGCTTTAATACTTTGCTCTCCTCTGGTAATCAGAGTGATACGATTTGGTGCGTTACCTAAAACACGATCAAGATTAGGAATACCATAACCAATTTGACGAATAACCTGAAGTTTATCCAGATTATCTGCTATTGTCCACTCTGGCCATCTAGCTGACTGAACTATTAAGGCGCGGTACAAAAGACAGCTTTCATCAGGTAACTCAGCAGCGAGACAAGCTGCTATGTGACTAACTTTTGGTGCTGCAAATGATGTACCAACTGCATCAGATGCTATCGCCGGACCACCATTCAGAGTTGAGCGGACTAATTCGGGACATAAATCCTTTGGATAAGTAATGTTAGGTGGAAACCCTCCATCTTGAGCAAAATCGCCACCATACTCAACTACTTCTGGTTTAATTGTTTCCCAAATTCCCAATCCAGAGCAAGAAAATGCTGATGGTTTATCCTTTTGTGCTATTGAGAAGCAAGGCGCTATATTTGCAGAAGCCAGAGCAATCGAGCTAACAGTCAAAGCTTGAAAACTTTGTGCAGGATTTGCCACTCTACAGGAATTTTCTAAAAGATAATTTGGATAGAGTCGATTGGCTAAAAGATGATCTTTAACGGATAATCTTGTAAATCCTATCTTATGATTTAAAGGTAAGTTGCCAGCAGCTACTATAAAGAGGATATCATTGTTCCATGTCAGTTGATCGATAGCAGCAGCCCACGCACTCATGTATTGGGTTCGACAGGGAACAGATCCTGTAATTGAATGATTAAAAATTTTTGTTCCTGTTTTACCGTGGTAAAATTCCACAATATCACCCAGGATATTGGGAGGAAATAACTGTTCAGATAGTTGGCAGTTAGCATCCAGAATTCTCGCATTTTGAATCCAGCACACTGCCTGTTGGGTACCTTGTCGAGGTATAGTGCTGGGATAAAGTACTGCACCAGCTACTCTAGTTCCATGTCCACCATCACTAACGTAGTCAGCCGTTCGATCTTTCTCTCCAGGAACCCAAGATCTGGAATTTTCTGCATCAATAGCTGCTTTTAATAAAGAATGTCTCTCTTGAATCCCACTATCAATAACACATACCTTGGGAGCGTTTGGTTCTGGTGGTTCTAAAGTAAAAGACGGTTCTTCACGATCGGATAAACCTTGCCGCTGAATAATTTCAGCAAATTCATCTGGTTCGCTGACATCAAAAATATATGGGAAATTGAGAACTAAATCTTTTAATCCTTTGCCTGATATTTGGATTCGGCAAGAGAAACTATCTGATAATTCAGCAGATCTAGGAATACTGCCATCAACTATATTGATAACATCTCCTTGATAGGAATTCACAAAATCTGTTAATTCATCTTCTCTTGTTGATTTTAAACTATCCCATTCCTGGTATGTTATATCGCGTTTGTTTATCCAAGTATTAATTCGCTTAGTATATTTGTCATCACTCTCTCCATCGTTACGTTTTGGGCAATTAGGTAATTGTGACTTAGTGCCTATACAGGCAATTCCTACATCTACCGTGTAAATTTGCTCATCCATAATTTTATCCCATTGATTGAGTAATTCAGGGGATAAAATATATTCTGGACGCTTACTCCCATCAAGAATATCCCAGATTTCGGCAATTTTATTGCCTCCTCGTTCTTGCTGAATAAATTTATTAAGCTTTGTTTGTAATTCACTCAATTCTGGATCGTTGGCAGAAGCGCCAATAATATATCCATTTTCTAATTCAGCAATTACCTCAATACCATATTTCCTTAAATCTTCTGCATCGAATGCAGTAGGATCTATTTGTAAAACGATCGGTTTAGCTTTTTCAGGAAGTGGAGGTTTATCTTCTTGATCTCGTTGTTCTTGGATATCTTGCCAATAGGAGACAAGGGAGTGTATGGAACTCCTTAACTTTCTTCCATGTCCCCATCTATCGCTCAAATTTTTAGCTGTTTGAGGATGCTGTTTTCTGGAAGCTGGTGGAGGAGATGCAGCAGTTCCCTGTGTTTTCAGCTTAAGCTGGATATGTGGAAACTGGTCAGAACTTTTTACCATTTAGTTTTTATAACAAGCAAATGATTGATTCTAATAAATCTTGATTTCTGCAATAGCTTCTTCTAAATGCTCTTGAATTACTAACTCTTCGCGCTCAAGAATCGCTCGTTTAGCAGCATCTTGTGCTACTCTCACAGCTTGAGCCGCTGAGAAACCACTCATCTGTTTAATAATTCGCGACCAGTCGATAGAGCCAACCTCAATTGCTCCTAGAGTCTGCCTTACTATAAATTCTAACTCCTTTTCTCCCGGTAACGGCACTTCAATCAAGTCATCAAACCTTCTCCAAAGTGCAGTATCCAGAGATTTATTTAGGTTTGTCGCTGCTACTAAAAGACCAGAAGAAGACTCGTACTCGTCTAAAATTTGGAGAAACGTGTTAACTACTCGTTTGATTTCTCCTACTTCCTGATTATCCTCCCGTGACTTAGCGATAGAGTCGCATTCATCCAGGAATAATAAACAGGGTTCGGCAGTGGCTTTCTCAAATACTAGCCTTAAATTGCTGGCAGTTTCACCTAAAAAAGACGATACCATGGCATCAAAACGAACTTTAAGCAGGGGTAAACCTGTGTTCCAAGCTAAACGTTGTGCGCCCAAAGTTTTTCCACAACCGGGAGAACCATATAGAAGAATTTTTTGTCTGTAGCGCAAGCCATGATGAGCTAGTCTATCTCTTGCTGCATACTCGCGCTCAATTCTCTGGAAACGTTTTTCAACTATCTCAGGGAGTACCATGTGATGACGTAATTTTTCCCTTGGTATAATACTAACCAAAGGAAGATTGAATCGCTTACTTGTTGGTAGTTCACTGAGAGTCTGTAAGTTCTCTGATTTAGATAGAGCTAATTTAGTGACGTTAACAGTATCAGAAACTGGTTGGCTGTGGTTAGTAGGATTCTCTTTCTTATTCTTTTTAGTAATATTCTCTAACTGATCCGCTAGGAGAATGTGTCCCTTCTTACGCTCTTCCTCAATGACTAGGTATGCGAGTTTGTCAATCGCCTCTGTGTCCGAACTGGCGATCGCTCTAAATAGTCTCTTGAGAAGCTCTCCTTTCATAGCCCCTCTCAGTATAAGGGAAATATTTAGCTATCACCATTATAGTACATTTGATCTGAAAAATTGCTCCATTCACTGACCTTTGTAAACTCCCTACTACTTTGCTATTGCCCGGAACTTGAAAAGGCTCTCTAAAAATAGAGAGCCTCTCTCATTACAGTCAACTTATTAGAGTGAAGTTACTGCGATGGCTTCGCCCCCCGCAGGCATCTGGTTCCTATCCCAACAAAGCCTTAGCCTTAGCCACCACATTATCAACAGTGTAGCCAAACTTCTCCATTGCTAAAGGACCAGGTGCAGAAACACCAAAGCGATCGATACTCACCATATCACCTTCGCTACCAAGATAACGATCCCAACCAAAACGAGCAGCAGCTTCTACAGCTAAACGTTTGGTAACAGCTTTCGGTAATACAGATTCGCGATAAGCTGCATCTTGCTCGTCAAATAGTTCCCAGCAAGGCATAGAAACCACGCGAACTTTTGTCCCTTCAGCAGTTAATTTTGCCGCTGCATCCACACAGAGAGGAGTTTCGCTACCAGTACCAATTAGAATAATATCTGGTGTTCCTGCACAATCAGCAAGAATGTAAGCACCCTTCGTCGCAGCATCAATACTGCTACCTTCTAATTGAGGTAAAGCTTGGCGGGAAAATGCCATTAAAGTAGGACGATTTTGATTAGCGGCTTCAATCGCTACTTTGTAAGCGGCAGAAGTTTCATTTCCATCTGCGGGGCGAATTACTAATAGATTAGGAATAGCCCTCAGAGATGCTAAAGTTTCCACAGGTTGGTGAGTTGGGCCATCTTCACCTAAACCAACGGAGTCGTGAGTCATGACATAGATAACTCCACTTTCGGCTAATGCTGATAAGCGAATTGCTGCCCGCATATAGTCAGCAAATACCAAGAAGGTAGCGCAGTAGGGAATTAATCCGGTATTGTGTAAAGCGATGCCATTACAAATAGCACCCATTCCATGTTCCCGCACGCCAAAGCGGAGGTTGCGGTTTTCATAAGCACCTTTTTGGAAGCTACCAGATACTTTTAAGAAGGTTAAGTTGGAGTGGGTTAAGTCAGCGGAACCCCCAATTAATTCTGGTAAAGCTGGGGCTAAAGCATTGAGAGTTTTTTCGGAAGTTTGGCGAGTGGCTAAGGGCTTATCAGCAGGAGTATAAACTGGCAGTGCATCTGCCCATCCTTCTGGTAATTTGCCACTCATCATCCGCGCTAAAAGGGTAGCTTCTTCGGGATATTTAGCTTGATAATCAGCCCAAGTTTGATTCCATGCGGCTTCTGCTTCTGCACCCCTTGTTACAGCTTTCCGCATGTGGTTGAGGGCATCGGCTGGTACTTCAAATTCTGGATATGTCCAACCCAAATTATCGCGGGTAAGTTTAACTTCATCTTTACCTAATGCGGCACCGTGAACCCCAGCGGTGTTAGCTTTATTAGGTGAACCAAAACCGATAGTTGTTGTCACCTTAATCATGGAAGGTTTATCGGTGACGGATTTAGCTTCAGCGATGGCTTTAGCAATTCCTTCTAAATCATCGTTACCATTTTCTACGTGTAAAACGTGCCAACCGTAAGCTTCAAACCGCTTGCTCACATCTTCGGTAAAAGAAACATCGGTAGAACCATCAATGGAAATATGATTATCATCATAGAGGGCAATTAATTTACCCAATCCCAAATGTCCAGCTAAGGAACAAGCTTCACCAGAAACCCCTTCCATATTGCAACCATCACCTAAAATCACATAGGTGTAATGGTCAACTAATGTAGCATCGGGCTTATTGAATCTGGCGGCGAGGTGTGCTTCTGCCATGGCTAACCCTACACCATTAGCAATACCTTGTCCCAAAGGACCTGTGGTCACTTCTACCCCAGGAGTTTCAAAGTTTTCCGGGTGTCCGGGAGTTTTGGAACCCCACTGGCGGAATTGCTTAATATCATCTAATGTAACGCTATCGTAACCAGTCAAGTGGAGTAAGGCATACTGTAACATACAGCCATGCCCAGCAGACAAGACGAAGCGATCGCGATTAAACCACTGGGGATTTTTCGGGTTAAACTGCATAAAGCGGTCCCACAGCACAAAAGCCATAGGTGCCGCACCCATCGGCAGCCCTGGATGACCGGAGTTGGCTTTCTGCACCGCATCAATAGCTAGAAAGCGGATGGAATTAATACAAAGTTCTTCGAGAGATTGGGTTGCAACGGGCATAATTTTATGGTAATGACTCTAGAAAACTAGGGTTTAATTGAACGTTAGTGTCAGATCGAGCCAGGTTTAATCCTGTCCCAAGGCTACATCCTCATCATCTCATTAGGGGGATCGAGGATCAAGGGGGAAGGGTAAAGGATAAAGGGTGCAGCGGGAAGGCTTCTCTCTGTCACAGCAAATTGCGATCGCATCTCTACGAGATGCTACGCTAACGCCCGCCAGAAGCATCGCGCTACTAAGCTGTCACGCTTTTAATTTCTCTATTTTGGCATCAGGGGAGCTGGGGAGAAGGTTTGATGACTT